>NZ_DATAGQ010000194.1:0-70138 GCF_036263595.1 Geminicoccus sp.
CTGGCAGTACTTTCTCCACGTCCGCCTGCCGCTCCTGGCTCCCGCCCTCCTGATCGCGGCGCTGCTGCGGGCGCTGGATGCCTTCCGGATCTTCGACTTGGTCTACGTGCTTACCGGCGGTGGTCCCGCCGACGCCACCGAGACCCTGTCGACCCTGACCTACAAGACGTTGTTCTCCACCCTGCAGTTCGGCTACGGCTCGGCAATGGCGACCGCCATGTTCCTCACCGAGGCGATCATCGCGCTCGGCTTCGGCATCTGGCTGGTCCGGCGCATGCGGCGGAGCCAGGGCTGATGACCGACATGCGCCGCCGCCGCTTCGTCCGCGAGCGCTTCCTGCAGCTGGCGGGCCTCCTGATCGTACTCTGGTCGGTCGGACCCTTCCTCTGGCAGGTCAGCACCTCATTGCAGCCGGACCGGCTGCTCATGGAAACCCCGCCCAGCCTCCTGCCGATCCCGCCGACCTTTGAGCACTTCCGCAACGTGTTCGTGATCAAGGAATTCCACTGGTACATCCTGAATTCCGTGATCATCGCGGGCGCCACAACGCTGTTCTGCCTCCTGTTCGGCACGCTCGGCGCGTTCGCGCTGGCCCGTTTCGACATCCGTGGCCGCTACGGCATCCTGGGCGTCATCCTGTCGATCTCGATGTTTCCGCAGATCGCGATCGTGGCCCCGCTCTACCTGACCATGTCCAGCCTGAACCTGCTGGACACCTATACCAGCCTGATCGTGATCGATCTGGCGCTGGGACTGCCGCTCGTGATCTGGGTCCTGTTCGGCTACTTCCACGCCATCCCCCGCGAGATCGACGAGGCCGCCACCATCGACGGTGCCGGGCCGTTGCGCACGCTCTGGCTGATCATCCTGCCCATGGCGCTGCCGGGCATCGTGACTACCGGCCTCCTGGTCTTCATCGCCACCTGGAACGAGTTCATGTTTGCCTTGGCCTTCACCTCGACCATCGACCGCCAGCCAATTCCCGTCGGCATCGCGAACTTCCAGAATCTCTACTACGTGCCCTGGGGCGACTTGGCAGCCGCCTCCGTGGTGGTCACGCTGCCGCTGGTCGCCATGGTGCTGGTGTTTCAGCGCCGCATCATTGCGGGCCTCACCCAGGGAGCGGTCAAGGAATGAGCGTCGTGCTCGCGGACGTGCAGGCGCTGGCTGCTTCGGGCTGGCGCGACGCCTATGGCGAACTGGTGGAACGCCTGCCCGGGCTGGCCGGCCGGGCCCGCCTGACCATGTGCGGCATGAGCACCTGCGTGGACGCCTATCTGCGCCTGGAAGAGGCGGCCGCGCTTTTGGCCGCCGACCCTGCGACGCCGCAAGGTGCCTTTGGTGCGCGTCTGCTCGACCGCGCCCGTCGTGGGGTGGGCGGCGAGATCAGCGTGGACTGGCCGGACGGGCCCGGCTGGGTCGAAGCGAACCTGCCGTTGAGCTGGGGCCTGGGCGGCACCGGCGCGCAGGCGGCCCAGATGCTGGCCCATCTGGGTGCACCGACCCTGGTCGCCGTGGCCGACCGGACCTCAAGGCAGCTGGACCGCTTCCACCCGGGCGTCGGCCTCGCCACGGCCGAAGGGCTCCAGTCCGTTGGGGCCATCACCGGCCTGCCGGGCATTGGCAAGCTGCCCCACTACATCGTCGAGTTCAGTGCCGGTGCCACAGTGGGACCCTATACCCTGCCCCGTTCCTCCCGGGTCATCTGCCGCTTCGGCGACGATCCCCTGGAAGACGATCCCTTGTTCGACCGGCTGAGCATCGCGATGGCCGCAAGCGCGGGTTCCGCCATCCTGTCCGGCTACAACGAGGTGCCGTCGGAACTGATGGAAGCGAGCCTCCAGCGCACCGCCGCCCTGGCCCGTGCCTGGCGCGACGCCGGCCTGCCGCTCGTTCATCTGGAACTCGGCGACTTCCACGACATGGCCGAGGCCTGGCCGGTCCTGGACGGGCTGGCCGGGCCGGTCAACTCGCTTGGCCTGAGCCTGTCGGAGCTGAACCGCCTGGTGCCGGACAGCAGCCCCGCCGCGGACCGCGCTGCCGCGCTGGGGGACCGGCTGAAGCTGGACCGCGTCGCCGTGCACTACGATACCTTCGCGCTGGCCGTGACCACGGGCGACCCCGCCCGCGAACTGGAAGCCCTGATGACCGGCTCCCTCGTGGCTGCCACGCGCGCCCGGCATGGCCATGTCATCGTGCCTGATCGCGTCCCCGATGGCGCCGTCTTCGAGCCCCCGTCCTTCCCCCGCATCGGCCGGATCGGCAGCTGGAACCTCGTCACATGCGCCACGCCCTGGCTGAAGCACCCGGCTGCCACGATCGGCCTGGGCGACACCTTCCTGGCCGGCACGCTGCTGGCACTGGGCAGGGCATAGGCCCGAACCCAAGGGCGGGTATCGCCCCACAAGTCGCGGCTAGGCGACGCCGTCGGAGGGTTGCGAGGTATCCGTCGCGTTCATCGGACGGGTATACTACACTGTGAACAGTGGGTAACAGGACCAGGGGCCGTTGGTTCGGATCGATGCTCTCCACGATGCGCATCCAGGTGATGAATGCGTTTGCGAGAGTGGACTTTCGTGATGGAAGCTATCGTCAGAACATATACCGGCAAGGGTGCGAGCGAGTTGTTCGACCTGCTGGAGAAGCATAAGGCAGACGTCGAGAAGGCCATAACCTCCGTCAAGGGCGTCGAAAGCTATACGCTGGTCCGAAGCAGTGACGGCGACGGCGGGATGTCGGTCACCGTAGGCCAGGACAAGACGTCCATCGAAGAGAGCGCCCGCACGGCCAAGGAATGGATTGCGCACAATGCAGGAAGCATTGGCGCGGGCGCGCCAAAGGTCTTTGCAGGAACAGTCATCATTCACGCCACGAAGCGTTAGGCTCCAGCCGCAAGCCCGGCCGGGCAGTTGCTCGGCCGGGTATGTTCGCTCCGTGCCGGGCTTTGTGACTGACCGGGCTTCCAGCCTGTCCGGCAGCCGCACGGCAGAGGTGTGCCTGCGCAGCGCAGGTCCCTCGAAGTCAGGGCACGAATTTCACAGTCGATAGTTGGGTGACTCCCGCGCAAGCAGACCCTAAGAACGGCTCGAAGTTCTGATCAAGAACATCCGGTGGAGCTGCGCAGCGTACTTGCGGGGGGAGCGGATCGTGAAGACATGGATGATCGTCCTGCTGGGGAGCGCCTGCCTCTCGGCCGCCGGCCTGCCGGCCCAGGCCGAGGAGGATGTGTTCACGCCGCTGGCGGCGGTGCCGTTCAACCCGACCACGACCCCCGTCCCCGGCACCGATGGCAAGTGGCATTTCGTCTATGAGCTGGAGTTCGCCAACACGCGGCCGGTCCCGGCAACGCTCGAGGAGGTGAAGGTCGTCGGGCTGCCGGCGGAGGACAAGGACGGCAAGCAGCAGCGCAAAGAAAGCCGCACCGTGCGTAGCCTCGCCACCTTCGATCCGTCATCGTTCCCGACCAGGCTCAACCAGCTGAACAACCAGCCGGCCGAGGATGCGACGATCGAGTTGAACTCGACGCGGCTGTTCCTGATCGATCTGGCGGTGGCACAGCAGGAGATCCCGGCCAGGCTCGGCCATGTGCTGCGGCTCACCGGGAAGGGGACGAAGGCCAGCAACCAGACCCCGGTCGAGCAGAGCTACCCGGCCGCGACCTTGAAGGTGGCCCGCGACCTTCCCAAGATCCACCCGCCGCTCACAGGCAAGGGCTGGGTGGCGGTCAACGGATGCTGCGAGCCAGGCGCACACCGGTCGACGGCCGTGCCGGTCAACGGGCAGCTCCACTATGCCCAGCGGTTCGCGATCGATTGGGTGCGCCTGGACAGCCAGGGTCGGCTACGCAACGGCCCCGCGGACGAGGTCGAGAGCTACACTGCTTACGGGGCGAAGCTCTACGCGGTCGCCGACGCAACCGTCGTCTCGACACTGGACGGGCTTCCCAACCAGACACCGCCCAACGGGCCCGACCCCGACACCATCACGATCGACAATGTCGACGGCAACCATGTCGTCCTGGACCTGGGACACGGCTACTATGCCTTCTATGCCCATATGAAGCCCGGTTCGGTGCGCGTCCGCGTCGGCCAGAAGGTGCGGGCCGGTGACGTGCTGGGCCTGCTCGGCAACAGCGGGAACTCCACCGCCCCCCACCTGCACTTCCACATCATGAGCGGCCCCTCGGTCCTCGGCTCCGAGGGCGTGCCCTACGTGATCGACCGGTTCAAGTTCGCGGGCAAGATCCCCGAATCCGCCCTTACCGAGGACATGGGTGGCAATTTCCGCCGCTACCTGTTGCCGACGTCCCAGTTCCGCACGGAGCAGTTCCGCACGGAGCAGTTCCCGCTCGACCTGGACATCATCGACTTCTGGCAGTGACGGGTCGACCGCCCTCAGGATGGCATGCGCATCGCCGCACCCTTCCTGAGGGCGATGCCGGTGGCCGGGCGGGGATTGCCTACTTCTTCCCGCCGAACAGTTCCGCCAGGTAGTCCACCATCTCCGGCACCATCCGGTCGCCCCAGCCCTCGGCGGTCGCCAGCGACAGCGCCTGCTTGGCCCCCACCGACATCACGCTCGGCACGCCCAGGTCGTCTGCCATCCGGACGTAATAGCCCACGTCCTTGCGCGCATTGGCGATCGAGAAGGCCAGCATGGCTGGATTGCCATCGATGGCGTTCGCCTTGACGAAGTCCATCATGCCCGAGCGCAGCGGCCCTGCCGACATCACCCCATAGAGCTGGTCGCGCGCGATCCCCGCCTTGTCGGCCATGGCGAACGCTTCCGACATGGCGCAGGCCGTGGTCATCGCGAAGAAGTTGTTGATCAGCTTGAGCGTGTGGCCGGCGCCCAGCGGCCCGACATGAAAGACGTTCTCGCCGAGGTCAGCGAAGATCGGCTTGGCCCGCTCGAAGGCCGCGGGGTCGCCGGCCGCCATGATGTTGAGCTTGCCCTCCTTGGCATGGGAGGGCGTGCGGCCAAGCGGCGCGTCCATGTAGGTCGCTCCCTTGGCGGCCACCATCGGCGCCAGGCGCTTGGTCGAATCCGGCAAGGACGTGCCGAAGTCGATAACCAGCGCTCCGGACTTTACGCCCTCGATGATGCCATCCGGCCCCAGCATGCGTGCCTCGACCGAGGCGGAAGTGTCCATGCAGAGCATCACGACGTCGCTGTGCGCCGCCACCTCGCGGGCCGTCTTGACCTCGGTGGCACCACGGCCGACCGCCGCGTCCACCGCGGTGCGGCTGCGGTTGGCGACGACGGTCATGGGATAGCCCAGACCCTGAAGGCGCTCGACCATGGCCGAACCCATCAATCCCAGGCCGATGAATCCGATCGCGGGCTTCTCGTTCATCCGGCGTCACCTTTCCCGTTCTAGCTGGACCTCCCCTTCCCGCCGGGAGGACGGGGCGTCAAGGGATCCGGTCGACCAGGGCAGCCGCCACGTCGATGGCCGCCGCCTGGTGCGGCTGCAACTCATGGCCGGCCCAGGCGTCCATCGGCGCCTGCCAGGGATCGACCACCCCGGTGCGCTGTCCCGTCAGCGTCTCGAGGACGGCCAGACCGCAATAGGGCACGTGCATCTCCGAGTAGCCGCCCTCGTGACTGAACACGAGCCGGCCCCCACAGACATCGCGGGCCACCTCCATCAACAGCCGGGTCAGCGTCCGGTAGCCGTCGGACGTCATCATCATGCGTCCCAGCGGATCGGCACCGCTCGCATCGAAGCCCGAGGGCACCAGGATCATCTCCGGCCGAAAGCGCCGCAGCGCCGGCACCACCACCCGCTCGAAGGCCGCCACATAGGCTCCGACCCCGGACCCGGCGGGCAGGGGGATGTTCAGGTTGGCGCCCTCCCCGGCTCCCGTCCCGGTCTCGCTGACGAGGCCGCTGTCCGGCGGGAACAGCCGGTCCTGGTGGATCGAGATGGTGAGCACGTCGCGCTCGCCATCAAAGGCCGCCTGGGTGCCGTTGCCGTGATGGACGTCCCAATCGACCGTCGCGACCCGGCCCACCCCATGCACGGCGCGCGCATGCATCACCGCCACCGCCACGTTGCCGAACAGGCAGAAGCCCATCCCCTGGTCCGCCACCGCATGATGCCCTGGCGGGCGGACCAGCGCGTAGGCGTTCGCCACCTGGCCCTTGAGCACCCCCTCCATGGCCGCGATCGTCCCGCCCGCTGCCAGGCAGGCGATCTCGAACGAACCGTGGCCGTAGGGGGTAAGGCCCTCGTCGTCGCCCTTGAGTCTGGACGAGCCCGCCTTGACCCGTGCGATATGCTCGCGCGTGTGGAAGCGTGCGAGTTCGTCCTCCGTGGCCAGCCTGGGCTTGATCGGGGTCAGCCGGTCGAGCAGGCCGCTCACTTCGACCAGGTTGCGGAAGCGCCGCTTGGTCTGCGGGTTCTCGGCATGGACTCCTGGCTCCACCGTAAGCCCCGCCGGGAACACGGAGGCGTAGCGCCCCGTGTCGTGCCAGAAGAACAGTTCGTGACACACCCAGCCGGTCGACATCCGCACACTCCGCTTGCCGTTTTGCGTGGTGCGACACACGCGGCCGGCAAAGAAAAGGTCAAGACCAACATTGCGGGCGGAGGCAAATGATTCCGTCGTCAGGATGCACCACAAGACGCATGTTCTCGCGGCCGTGATTGCGAGATACGGAGCACGCGGCTAGGGATCGTGGCATTGGACTGGGTTGCGATTCGTTGCGACAGACCACAATTCACGATCCAAGTTTGTTTTTGGCGGAAGCGCCGGGGTAGCAGAATGGCACCGATCAACGTTCTCTGGCTCATCGACCATGTCTGCTATGACGGCAGTCTGCATGGCGGTGGCCGGCTGTTCATGAATCTGGCGCCGATGTTCGATCCCGAGGAAGTCCGGATCTTCCCTTACTTCCTGCGTGCCAGCGACGAGGTCGTGGAACTGTTCAAGACCGCGCCCATGAAGGTCGTGAACCTGAACAAGGGCAAGTACGACCCCACCACGCTCTCGACCATCGCTGCCTTGTGCAAGAAGCACGACATCGATGTCATGCACCTGTTCTGCTATGCCGCGTCCACGTTCGGCCGGATCGCCGGCAAGATGAACGGCGTGCCGACCGTCGTGCACGACTTCGACACCCAGATCTATTTTCCCTACCCGACCTATCTGAAGGTCGCCGACCGCATGCTGGCCTCCTCGACCGGCCATGCGCTGGCCGCCTCGCCCATGTGCCGCGACTATATGCGCGACGTGCGCAAGCTCCCGGCCGACCGGCTGTCGGTGATGCCGCACGCCATCCCGGAATCGCGCTTCGAGGCGGCCCGCAAGACCGACCGCGCCAGCGCCCGTGCCGAACTGGGCTGGGGCGACGACCAGAAGGTCTTCGTCTGCGCCACCAAGCTCGGGCCGGAGCGCGGCAACGAGTACCTGCTGGAGGCGTTCGCCAAGGTCGTCCAGCAGCGCCCGAACGCGCGCCTGGCCCTGATCTACAAGCCGACCTACTACCATCGCACGCCGAAGGAGTACGAGAACATCCCGTGGATCCGGGATACCGAGTACATGGTCAACGAGCTGAAGAAGATCGTGGCGGACCTGAAGATCGGCGACCATGTCGACCTGATCGAGCAGCTGGACCATCCCACCCCGGCCCTGGCCGGCGCGGATGCCATGGTGCTGCCGTTCCTCAACGAGCGCTTCAGCTCGGTCTACCTGCTGGAAGGCTTCGCGCATGGCTTGCCTGCCATCGCGACCGATCTCGGCGAGCAGAAGGAACTGCTGGGCCATACCGGTGCCGGTGTGCTGGTGAAGCCCGGCGATGCGGACGTGCTGGCCGCTGCCATGGTCGACCTGATCGACCATCCCGAGAAGCAGGCGCAGATGTCGGCGGCCGCCAGGCAGGTGGCCGAGCGGCACAGCGTGCGCGCCAACGCCGCCGGACTTGCCCGCATGTACCGTCAGCTGGCCCAGCCGCAGGGCGTAGGTGCGGCCGCGGTCACCGGGAGCCACTGACCATGCTGCTTGGCGCCTCCGGGGCGCTCTCGCGACGCCAGGACCAGCCTTGGTCCACCGGCGCGGCGGAGGGCGTCGTTCTCCAGGCAGACCAGCTCGCCCTGGCAGTCCTGCCCTGGCAGGTGGGCTCGCTCGATGCCTTGGCCCAGAGCGCGAAGGATGCCGCCACCGGCTCCTGGCTTGCCTTCTCCGGTCGGCCGATCCTGCAGAACGCGAAGGATGACGAGGCCGGGGGGCAGCTCGCCGAGCTGATCCTGGCCAGGCTGATCGAGCGCGGCGAGGCAGCCCTTCACGACATCGACGGCGTGTTCGCGCTTGCCTGGTACGATGCGCCCAAGCGCCGCCTCGTCCTGGTCCGCGACCGGTTCGGCTCCGAGCCCCTGTTCTATGCCGAGCGCCCGGAAGGCGTGCTGTTCGCCTCGCGCATCCGCGACCTGCGCCCGACCGGGCTTATGGCTGGCGGCATCGACGGCCTCGGTCTCGCCGAGTTCCTGACCTATTGCTACGTCCCCGGCACCGCCACGCTCGACAAGGGCGTGCGCCGCGTCCCGCCCGGCGACATGGCGGTCATCGACCTCGCGACGAACCGGCTCGAGCTCAAGACCTGGTACCGCGTCTCCTTCGCCAACCCGCACGCCCCCGACGAGGCCGAGCTGGCCCGCAACTTCCGCGAACGCCTGGAAGCGGCCGTGGTCAAGCGGATGACCACGACGCCCATCGGCATCATGCTCTCGGGCGGCATGGACTCCAGCGCGACCGCGACCTTCCTGCGCAAGCATGAGAAGGGCACGATCCGCTCCTTCGCCTTCTCCTGTGCCGGGGCCGGATTCGACGAATCCCACTACGCCGCCGAGCTGGCCAAGATCCTCGGCACCGAGCACGAGACGATCCGCTACGGCGAGCAGGAGGCCTTGAGCGTCGGCGACGTGTCCGCCGAGATGGAGGTGCCGTTCACCGATGTCGGCATCAACGAGGGCACCTGGATCGTGGCGCGCGCCGCGTCGGGCAAGGTCCCGTTCGTGTTCACGGGCGACGGCGGCGACGAGCTCTGGGCCAGCCATCCGGTCTACGCGGCGCAGAAGCTCCTGGCCCCCTACGACGCCCTGCCGGTGCCGCAGTTCGTCCACAAGGCGCTGACCGGTGCCTTCAACCTGTTCTCCGACAGCGACCAGAAGCGCGACCTCAAGGTCAAGCTGAAGCGCATCCTGCCGGCGGCAGGATTGCCCAAGGCGATCGGCCCGTTCCGCTGGCGCTCCTACTACACGCCCGACGACTTCCCGAGCCTGCTGACCCCCTCCGCCCAGGGCCTCGTGCGCGGCCAGGACCCGTTCGCCAGCGTCGTCGCCTCCTATGACGGCTATGACGGCCCGGACGACGGCCTCTCGCCGCACCTCTATTCGGACTACACGACCACCTCGACCTTCTATTTCAGCCGCCTGATGCTGCTCCGCCGCTTCGGCATCGAGCACCGCCTGCCCTTCTACGACCGCGACCTGGTCGAGTACGGCGCCCGCATCCCGGCCCGGCTGAAGCTGGAAGGCGTGGAGCGGACCAAGCGCCTGTTCCGCGTGGCGATGCAGGGCGTGATGCCCGAGGTCATCAACGGCCGGAAAGACAAGCTCGGCCACTCCGTGCCGATGAAGAACTGGCTGCGCGAGACCGGTCCCTTGTGGCAGTGGGTCTCCTCGCACCTCTCTCCCGAATCCGTTCGCCAGCGTGGCCTGTTCCAGCCGGCCGCCGTCCAGCGCCTGATCGAGGAGCACCGCAACAAGCGCCACAACCATTCCCACCGCCTCTGGGCGATGGCGGTGCTGGAAGCGTGGCTGCGTTTTCACCATGATGGGGTGGAGAAGGACCAGGAGCGGAAGGCCGCCGCGTGAGCAGCCGCAAAATCGAGCAAGCCGAACTGGTCGAGCCCTTGAACGACCGGTCGATCGCTTCACGCGCCGAACCACCCGCCAAGCCATCCGACGGCCCGACCGGCGGACCAGCAGTCATCAGCACGAACGAACCCGACGCCGGAGCGGATACCGCACCGGCATCGGCAAATTGCATGAACGAACCCAAGCCCGTCGGCACCTATTACACGAACGAACCCGAGGGCCGCCCCGACAGCGCCATGCTGACCAGCACGCTGTCGACGCGGATGGATGGCGGCGGCGCCATCGGCCTCTACCAGGACATGATGGTCGGCCGCCGGTCCTGGCTGAAGCTAATCCAGCATGAGCTGCTGGTGAGCCTGGGCGGGGCGCTTCCCGGGGCCGTAGGCCTGGCCTTCCGCAAGATCTTCTGGAAAAGCCTGTTCGCGCAGTGCGGCGGCAGCGCCGTGTTCGGGCGTGGCGTGGTGCTGCGCCAGCCCCTGAAGATGAAGCTGGGCGCCCGCCTCCTCGTCGACGACGACACCCTGCTCGACGCGAAGGTTGCACCGGTCGGCGGGTTCGAGATCGGCGACGACGTCCTGATCAGCCGCGGCTGCACGATCGTCGCGGCCGAAGGCCCGCTGCGCCTGGGCAATCATGTCAATATCGGCAATGGCTGCACGCTGATGGCAGGTAGCGGCCTGGAGATCGGCGACGACACGCTGCTGGCTGCCCACTGCTATGTCGGCGGCGGCACCTACCAGGTCGACGGCGACCTGAACGTGCCGATGCGCCTGCAGCCTGGCCTGGCCGGCAAGGTCGTCATCGGCCCGGGCTGCTGGCTGGGTGCGGGCGTCACCGTGATTTCCGGCGTCACCATCGGCCGGGGGGCCGTGGTCGCCGCCGGCGCCCTCGTCAACCGCGACGTGCCTGACTATGCGATCGTGGCCGGCGTGCCTGCCAAGGTTCGCCGCTTCCGCAAGGGCGTTACCCCGCCGGCGCCGGCTGCCTGATGGCGGGTGAGCGCCTGACGGTGGCCGGGACGCACGACCAGGTGCTTCCCGAGCCACTGGTCGAACAGTCCGAAACTTCCTCCAGGCGGGGCGGCTTCAAGGCTCTCGCCGGCAAGGTCCTGCGCTGGGTCCGCATCCCGCTCAGCGTGCTGATGCTGGCCTACCTGCTCTACCTGGTGGAGCCGGCGCAGGCCCTGGCGGTGCTGGCGCAGGCCGATGGCCTCCTGGTGCTGGCGGTCGCCGCCATGGCGGTGGTTGACCGGATGCTGGCCGCCATTCGCTGGTACATGCTGCTCAGGGGCAAGCATGTCGATGTCGGCTTCTGGCCGGTGGCCCGCCTGACCTTCGTGAGCAACTTCATCGGCAGCTTCCTGCCTGCCGGCGTCGGCATCGAGGCCGTGCGCATCTATGGCCTGTCCAGGCGTACCGCCGACCTGGCATTGGCCCTGTCCTCGGTGATCGTCGAGCGCGTCCTGGCGCTCGGTGCCTTGGTCCTCCTGGTGGTGCTGGGCCTCCTCTTCTCTGACGCCGGCTTCCCGCCCTGGATCGCCAGGATCGCCTGGGCGGCCCTGGCGGCCATCGTGCTGGGCAGCGTGGGCCTCATGGCGGGTCCGACCCGCCGGCTCTCGCTCCTGCTCCTGCCGGGCAAGCTCCTGGCCCCGGTCCGCGCCAAGCTGCAGGAACTCTACGACCGCCTGGACGAGTACCGGTCCCAGCCCGTCATGCTCGCCGGCGCAGTGGTGATGGCGCTGGCTTTCCAGGTGTTCCGCGTGGCCACCTACGTGGTCGCCGGTGCCGCCATCGGCATCGACGCCTCGTTCCACACCTACATGATCGTCGTCCCGATCGTGTCGCTCGTGATGATGATCCCGATCTCGTTCGGGGGCTTGGGCGTCGGCGAGGCGACCTTCATCTACCTCCTGGGCTTGGTCGGCATCCCGCCCGAGCAATCCTTCACCCTGTCGATCATGGTGCTGGTGCTCTCCCTGGTCGGCACCCTGCCCGGTGCCTGGTTCTACCTGAAGGGTGGCGTCGCCGACGATCGTGGCTAGCCGCGACGCCGTCAGCCCCTGAACGGGAAGCGCGCCGTCATCCTGAACGGCGCGTCCGGCGCTGGCTGCTTGAACACGGATAGCGCATCGATCCGCAGGGGCTGCATGCAGAAGGCGGCCGTATCGGCCTGCAGCCTGGCCTTCAGCGCCCGCGTGTCCTGGAGGCGGTCCGTCAGCGTCAGGTGGAAGCGGAAGCGGTCCAGGACATAAGGGTAGCCCCAGGCGCGCAGGTTCGCCTCCTCGATCGGGTCCAGCCTGTCCTCCCGCCGCTTGGCGAGCTCGGCCTCGTCTGGCAGGTCGCGAAAGCTGTCGAACAGCCGCACGCAGTCGGCTGCCAGCCAGTCCATCCGGGGGCTGGGCCCGGACAGGACCAGGGTCAGAAAGCCACGATGGTCCACCAGCTCCAAAGGCGGTGCCGTGAACGGCTCCCGCGCCGCCGCAAACTCCTCCACCGCCTCGATGAAGCTGCGCGGATCCTTGTCGGAACGCATCCGGAAGGGCGGCTTCAGCGTCGCGTGGAAGCCGTAGCGACGCGGGTTCTCCACCAGCGGCCTGAGCAGCGGGTCAACGGGATATTCTGCACCCGTGGAAGGATCCCGCCCGAGCCAGCGACACGCCCACCGCGAGAAGGTCGAGGCCGGATCGGGCGTCCAGTAGAGCGCGTGACGTACGGTCACGCCGCTCCCCGCCGTTGTGCGCGGTCCAGCAGGGTCCACATCCTCAAAGCCAGCCTTTCCGCTTGAAGTAGAGGTAGGGCATGATCGCGGAGAGCACCATCAGCCCGAGTGCCATCGGGTAGCCTAAGGCAAAGTGCAGTTCCGGCATCACGTCGAAGTTCATCCCGTAGATGCTAGCCACCAGCGTGGGCGGCAGGAACACCACGGCGGCCACCGAGAAGATCTTGATGATGCCGTTCTGCTCGATCGAGACCAAGCCCAGGATCGCGTCCAACGAGAACGTTACCTTGTTGGTCAGGAAGGACGAATGGTCCGACAGCGACAGTACGTCCCGGCTGACCGTCTTGATGCGGGTCTGCAGGTTCTTGCGGTCCTTCGCCTTGAAGGCCACCGTGACGAATGCCGCCAGCCGACCGAGGCTGACCAGGCTTTCCCGGGACTTGCCGATCAGGTCGCCGGCCCGACCGACCCTCGCCAGGAGTTGCCGATAGTCCTTGGCCCGCCGCGCCGCCTCCTTGGCGTCGGTGGTGAACACCTCGCGGCTGACGACGTCGAGGTCGGTGCCGATCGCTTCCAGGATGTCGGCGACCCGGTCGACGATGGCTTCCAACAGTCCCACGAACACGACCTCGCCGGAGTTCCAGGCCAGCGGGTTGCGCTGGATCTGGGATGCGGCGGTGCGGAAGGGCAGCGGATCGGCATAGCGCAGGGTCACCAGCCGCTGCCCGACCAGGATGAACGTCACCGCCGCCAGCTCCGGCGTGGCACTTTCGGCGCGGCAGACCATGGTCGCGGTCATGAAGAACGCGTCGTTCTCCTCATAGAGCCTGGACGACGCCTCGATCTCGAGGATCTCTTCCCGGGTCGGCACGTCGATCTGCAGCATGTCCTCGACGAACCGGATCTCCTGGGGAGTGGGCTCGTGCAGGTCGACCCAGATCACCCTGCTGCGGACGCCTTCGTCGCACATGCCCTGCATGACTTCGACGGAGGAACCAGTGGAGATGTAGAGGCGCATCATGAAAGGGACGGCCTCCCGGCGCGAACGTTGGCCGAGCCCCTGTCGGCCTGCGGATCGAGCCTTGTCAAGCGGCACCGACGCAGGATGGTACGAGCGGTTCCAAGGCGGGCGGCCGACCGCTATAGGAGTGCGACGGATCGGTCATCGGCAAGGCATTCCCATTGCAGCGCTATCTGTTTGTACTGATCCTGACGGCCGCCTTCTTCGCTTCCGCGGCACATGCCCAGAGCCTGTCGCTTCAGGAAGTACCGGAGGGCGTCCGGTTGGACGTCGAGGACGTCCCGGTCGAGCAGGCCCTCGACGCGTTGAGCCGTCAGTTCGACTTCACCGTCAAGATCGTGCGGCCGAGTGGCGCACAGGTGACCGGCAGCCGCACGGGCGATGCAGTCGAGATCCTGAACTGGGTCCTGAACGGGCACAACCGTGCGATCTTCGTCTCGAAGCTGGGTGGACAGGACAAGGTGACGCGCGTGGTGGTGTACGGCCCCGCAGGAAACGCGCCGCCTCCCCAGCCGCGCCAACCGGCCGAAACCGGTATGGACCCCGAATATCCAGGCGAGGCTCCGATCGAGGACATCCCGCCGGAGCCAGTCCCCTCGGAGGAGGAGATCAGGGATCCGCCGCTGGATGGCGGGGTTGGCCACTATGATACGGAGCCGCTACCTGACCTGCCGGCTCAGTAGCGGGCCAGCACCAGCACCGCGAACCCGGCACCGCCGAGCCACGGGCCGAACCGGATGGCATGGCTTGGCTCGAAGCGGCCACGGGCTGCGATCAGGCTCGCCACGAGAGCGCTGGCCGCAGCCACGAGCACGACCCAAGCCAAGCCGGTCAGCCCGACCCAGATACCCAAGGCTCCCATGAGCTTGATGTCCCCGCCGCCAAGGCCGCTCCGTCCGCGCACGGCCTGGTAGCCCAGAGCCAGCGCAGCGAAGCCGGCGGCCCCGAGCAGGCCACCGGCCAGACCATCCATCGCTGACGGAGCCATCGGGTCGAACAGCAGCGCGAGTAGGCCAGCCAGGAGTAGCGTGCCGTTCAGGAGGTCGGGAAGGAGGCCATGAAAGTGGTCGATCGCGGCCAGGAGCACGAGCAGCCAGCCGGCCAGCATGACCCAGGCGATGCTGGCTGGTGTCGCCAGGACGGCAACGACAGCGACCAGACCGCTCGCAGCCTCGATCCACGTCTCGTCCAACGGTATCGGTGCGCGGCAATGGCGGCACCGCCCATGCAGGACGATGCGGCTGAGAATCGGGACCAGGTCGAGCGGCCCGAGCACGGTGCCGCAGGAATCGCAGGACGACCGTCCCGTGAGAGCCGCTGCCGGCCCCTCACCCCAGCGACGGGCCACCGTCGCCAGGAAGCTGCCGACACAGGCACCCGCCAGCGCGGCGACGATGGCGGATACCAGCTGCGCCGTCAGCCCTGGGCGGCGGTGTCGGACACCGCCGGGGCCAGGGACGCCCCGGGACCGCCCAGTCCACGGATCGTACCGCGCTCGACCGGGCCGGGCACGATCGGGGTCGAGTTGAACCCACCCGTGATCCCGCGCATCCGGTCGCGGATCTCGCGGCCGATCGCACCGGCATCCTCCGCGTTGCGGATCACCCTGGGGGTGATGAACACGAGCAGCTCGGTCCGAAGGCCCGTACGGTTGTTGTTGGCGAACAGGTCGCCGATGGCGGGGATGTCGGAGAGCAGCGGGATGCCTGAACGCTGGCGGCCCTCGCTGTCCTGGATCAAGCCGCCAAGGACGACCGTCTGGCCGGAGCGCACGGAGACGACGCTCTGCACCTTGCGCTGGTTGATGGTCGGCGTGAGCGAGTCCTCGGTCTCGCTCTGTACCACGCTGGACACTTCCTGGCTGATCTCCAGCGTAACGGTGCTGTTGCCACCGATCCGTGGCTTGACGGTCAGGATGACGCCGGTCTCGCGGTACTGGATGGTGTTCACCGTCCGGGCAGTGTCGTCATCAGCTGTGGCGGAGCGAACCGTGATGGGGACTTCATTGCCGACGTTCAGCGTGGCCTCGCGATTGTCCTGCACCACCAGCGTCGGAGCGCTCATCACCCGTACGTCCGTGACGGATGAAAGCGCATCGAGCGCGATGATCTGGTTGTTGCCGCTGTTGAACAGGAAACTGAAGCCGGGAAAGCCATTGGAGATCGGATCGGCACCGTTCGCCCCTCTCGCTCCGTTCAGGAAGCCGAAGGTGAAGTCGCCGCTGTCGAAGAAGTACTGCACGCCATAGCGCAGCCGGTCGTTCAGCGTCACTTCGGCGATCGTGGCGTCGATCACGACTTGGCCCGGCGGCGTGTCCAGCCGCCGAGCGGTCGCCTCGATCATCCGGTAGAGGTCAGGCGTCGCCCGGATGACCAGCGTGTTGTTGATCTCGTTCGGCACGATCTTCACCTGCCGAAGCGCGTCGCCGTTGCCCAGGCTGGCGCCGCCACCACCGCCGAAATCAAGCTGGGCCGCCTGGGCCAGCCCCACATCGGGAGGGACTTGTCCTGTATCTGCAAGCTGTGCGCCGTCGACGGCGGCGGCTGGCGCCGCTGTGGGCGGAGCGACGCCTGCCAATGCACCGCCACCATCGGCAATCACGGCCGCCAGCGTCGCCGCCATTGCCGCGGCCGGCGTGTAGCGCAGCTGGTAGATGTTGAGCTGCGTGCCGACCGAATTGCCGGCGTCCAGCCGCTCGACCCATTCCCTGGCGCGCTGCACACCCTCCAGGTCACTGGAGACGACCAGCACCGCGTTCAGCCGCTGCATCGGGATGAAGCGCATGCCCTCGTAGGCCGTAAAGTCCTGTGCCGCGGCAGCACCACGCACGCCGAAGATCGCCTCCAGCTCTGGAATGACTGCCTCCGGCGTGGTCGCCTGGAGCGGGAAGATGCCGACTGAGCGGCCGGCCAGCCAGTCGACGTCGACATCCGCGATCGTATCGACCACCGTCTGGCGTTCCTGCGCAGTGCCGCTCACCAGCAGGAGGTTGCGCTGCATGTCGATGCGCAGGTCATCCGGATTGGCGATGAGCGGACGCGCGAACTCCTGGGCAGTGATGGCCGGCACGTGCTGGAGCGGGATCACCGTGACGCCATAGCCCGGCTCGATCCGCTGCGGCGAATCCCCGAGTTGCGCCACCCCTGCGCGGCCGATCGCATTGCGCATCTGGACGACCGCGTAGCCGCCAGCTTCCTGCACCAGCGCCGCCTCGTTCTGTCGGAGCACGGTTTCGAGGGTCGCCAGCAGGTCGTTGCGGCTCATCGCCGCCGAGGTCGACAGCGTCACCGTTCCGTTGACCGCAGGATCGAGCGTGTAGTTGACCTGGAGCACATCGCCCAGGATGGTGCGCACCACCTCGCGCAGGTCGGCGTTCTCGAAGTTCAGCTGGACGCCCGCACCATCCTCGGTGACCACCGCGCCTTGCCGGGCATTGCGCGCACTCGTCTGGCCGGAGGTGTAGATCCTTGCTCCAGGCGTGCCGGATCCATCTCTGACGGGAACACCGGTCGACGGATCGAACAGCTGAGCCGGCTCCGGCGGCGGCTCGAAATCGAGGTCGCGGATCCCATCTGTGATCGACGGCTGTCCAACGCCACTTTGTGCACAACCCGCAAGTAGTGCAACAAATCCAATATGCATGAGGTTCTTCGCGAACGCACGGCCTGCAGGGCTGGTCGCCTTGAACAGCATCATCGTATTTATGGGATCACCGACTGTGTCATGGGTGCAAATACGACGCTCGGCCCCTACCCCCCGGTTTCCTCCGAGCATCCGCTTATGCGTAGTGCCGCTCGCCTTCTCCTACGTCAAGTGAAGCGGGGCAACGTGACGACTTTGACACGCCGGTGCCCGATCGGGCAAATCATGGTGCCGATGAACCAGGCATGCTTTTTCGGGATGTGCATTTCCTGCGCTGGCCCCGTGCGAAAGAACTTGAGATGGATCTGATCCTTACCAGGCTCGTCGAGGCCGGCCGTCTTGGCGTTGCGGACGTGGCGCGTGTCCGCGAGCAGGCTTCCATGTCGGCGGAGCCGCTGCCGGCCCTGCTGGCCAAGAGCGGTCTGATGACCCCGTCCAGCTTCGCGCGAGCGATGGCGGACCTCTACGACATCGAGATGGTTTCTGCCGACGCGCTGCCGAAGGAGCCGGTCTTCCCGGGCCAGCTCGCGGGCCGCTTCCTCGAAGCCAATCGGGCCCTGCCGATCCGCTACGACGATCACACGGTCTGGCTCGCCATGGCCGATCCGACCAACAGCGCTGCCATGCGCGCAGTGACGATCGCCACCAAGCGCCGGGTGGTGCCGGTCGTCGTCCCCTATGACGAGTTGGACCGCGCCATCGCCAAGGCGATCCGCGCGGACGCGCCATCCCTGGACCAGATCGGCCGCGATGCGGCTGGCGGCGAGGTGCTCGACCAGCTGCCGGACGACAAGGAAAGCCTGGAACACCAGGCCGAGGCGGCGCCGGTGATCCGCTTCGTGAACCAGATGCTGTCGGATGCCGCCCGGATGTCGGCGTCCGACATTCATGTGGAGCCGGCGCGTGACCGCCTGCGGGTACGATTCCGAGTTCATGGCCGGCTGCGGGAGATCGGCGCCCCACCGGCTCGCCTCGCCGCGGCCGTGATCTCGCGCATCAAGATCATGGCGCGGCTGGACATCGCCGAGCGCCGCCTGCCCCAGGACGGCCGTGCCCGGGTGCTGGTCGACCAGCGCCGCTTCGACCTACGTGTAGCCACGGCACCGTCCGTCCATGGCGAGAGCGTGGTGATCCGCCTGCTCGAGACCGACAAGGACGCGCCGAGCTTCGTCGAGCTGGGCATGCCACCGGCGATCGAGGCCGCCATCCGCCGCCAGCTCGCTGCACCCCACGGCATGTTCCTGGTGACCGGCCCCACCGGTAGCGGCAAGACCACGACGCTGTACACGTCCCTGCGCCAGCTGGATGCCGTCAGCGACAAGATCATCTCGATCGAGGACCCGGTGGAGTACCAGGTCGAGGGCGTGACGCAGATCCAGGTGCGCCCGGAGATCGACCTCGGCTTTGCCAGGATCCTGCGCAGCGTCGTCCGCCACGACCCGGACGTGATCATGGTCGGCGAGACGCGCGACGGCGAAACCGCCGACATCGCCGTGAACGCCGCCCTGACGGGGCATCTTCTCCTCTCTACCCTGCACACCAACAGTGCTGCCGGCGCGATCGGCCGTCTGCTCGACATGGGCGTGGAGCCGTTCCTTTTGGCTTCCGTGCTGCGCGGGGTGCTCGGCCAGCGGCTGGTGGCGGAACTCTGCCCGCACTGCCGGCGGCCGCATTCCCCGACCGCGGAGGAAGAGGCCCTCCTGCATCGCTTCGGCGGCAAGGACCTGCCGCCGACCCTGTTCGCGTCGGACGGCTGCGACAAGTGCAACGGCATCGGCATTGTCGGCCGCGTCGGCATCTTCGAGATGCTGGAGGTGGACGAGGAGATCCGCCACCTGATCCGGGAGCGGGCCCCCTCCCAGGCCGTGCAGTCGCACGCCATGTCCAAGGGAATGACCACCATGTTCCAGGACGGCATCGCCAAGGCCAGGGCCGGCGTGACGACGCTCGACGAAGTCCTGCGCGCCACCGAGGAGTTCTGAGCGGATGGCTTCGTTCCGCTACCGGGCGCTGACGGCCGCCGGCCAGATGACGACGGGCGACGTCGAGGGAGCGAACCGTGCCGCGGCGGTGCGTGCCCTGGAGGCGATGGGTCTGGTACCGGTCGACATCACGGAGGGGCGGGCCGGCGGCCAGCGCTCCGGCGAGGCACGGGCTTCCGAGCGGCCCTCGGGCGGCACGTCCGTGTTCGGCGTCAGCGCCGCCATGGTCACCCAGTTCACCCGGGAGCTGGCGACGCTCGTCTCGGCTGGGCAGACCCTGGCCTGGTCGCTGGAAACTCTGGCCCAGGACGAGACCATGGGCCGGCTCGGCGGGATCATCAACCAGCTCCTGGGCGAGGTGAAGAGCGGCAAGAGCTTCACCGATGCCCTTTCCCAGCATCCCAAGCTGTTTCCCCGCTCCTATCTCGGCATGGTCCGGGCCGGCGAAGCGACTGGCGCCCTCGATTCGGCGCTGCTCGAGCTGGCGGCCCTGCGGGAGCGCGAGGAGCGCACGCGCGCGAAGCTGATCGGCGCCATGACCTACCCGATCCTCCTGGCGGTGGTCGCCATCGGCTCGCTCCTGGTCCTGCTGACCGTCGTGGTGCCCCAGTTCGAGCCGCTGTTCGCCGATGCCGGTGCCAGCCTGCCTGCATCGACCCAGGTGACGCTCGCCGTAGCGAGGTTCGTCGAGGTCTATGGCATCCCGATGGTCGTGGGCCTGGGGATCCTCATCGTCCTCCTGGTGGCGGCCACCCGACAGGAATCGTCGGCTCGTGTCTTCCATCGCATCTTGCTGCGCCTGCCGCTGATCGGCGGCATCGCTCGGGCAAGGGCGACGGCGCAAACGACCAGGGTCATGGGATCGCTGCTCGCTGGCGGCGTCGAGCTGCCGCAGGCCCTGCAGCTCACCAGGGACGTGGTCGGCAACCGTGCGGTCGGTGTCAGCCTGGACCGCGCCCTGTCCGGGGTGCGGCAGGGCCGGCCCTTGTGGATGTGCCTGAACGATGGCGGCCTCCTGGCACCGCAGGCGATCCGCCTGTGCCGGATCGGCGAGGAGACCGGCCGCCTGGGCATGACCCTGCAGCAGGCCGCCAGCTGGTTCGAGACCCGGCTCGAGGAGCGCATCCAGCGCATCCTCTCGATCATGGAGCCCCTGATCGTGGTGACGCTGGGCGTGACCGTGGCCGGCGTCGTGCTCTCTATCCTGGCCGCCGTCCTCGCCGTGAACGATCTGGCTGGAGTCCGCTGACCAGCCGGATCCAGGCGGACGACCGGCCCCTGGCTCAGGCGGACGCATCGATGATGTGGAAGCTGACCCGCTCGCTTCCCATGCGTCGCTCCAGCTTCAGCGTGCCGGCCAGCTGGATCGGCCGCTGGGTCGTGCGCAGCAGATCGCCGAGCGGGCGCTCGAGGGCGCGGAAGGCGATTCCGTCGAGCCTTGCGCCATCGCGCCCCTCCAGTCGGACGGCGACATGGCCGGTCCCGACCGAGCGGGCATCGGCGACCTTCGCGTCGACCAGATGGATACGAGGTTCGTCGTTGCCGGCACCGAACGGCTGCAATTGCTCCAGGGCAAGTGCCAGGTCGCGTCCACAGGCCCCGACCGAGACGGATGCGTCGAGGTCGAGCGGCCGGCGAGGACGACTCGCCCCGGGGCCCGCCGTGATCGCTGCACGCAGATGGGCGATGAATGTCGCGAGGCTGTCGGCATGGATGGTGACCCCCGCTGCCATGGGATGGCCACCGCCCTTGAGCAGGATGCCGCGCTGGCGCGCGTCGATGACGGAACGGCCGAGGTCGACGCCTGGCACCGAGCGGGCTGAGCCCTTGCCGACACCATGCTCGTCGAAGCCGATCACGAAGACCGGCCGGTCGTACTTCTCCACCAACCGGCTGGCGACGATCCCGATGACGCCGACATGCCATCCCTGGCCGGACGCCACCAGCACGGGAGCCTCCTCGTCGACCTGTGCGCGCACGGCCCGATCCGCCAGGTCGAGGATCTCCCGTTCGATCTGGCGCCGCCGGCTGTTCAGCTGGTCCAGCCGGGCGGCCAGTGCACTGGCCTCGCGGGCATCCGTTTCGGTCAGAAGGCGAACGCCCAGGTCCGACTGGTCGATCCGCCCCCCCGCATTGATGCGAGGTCCAAGCAGATAACCCAGATGCCAGGCCTCCAGGGCTTCCGGCGCTCGCGCTTCCAGGGAAAGCTGGGCTAGGCCCGTGTTCTGGCGCTTGGCCATCACCCGCAGACCCTGGCGGACGAAGGCGCGGTTGAGGCCCTGTAGCGGGACGACGTCGCAAACCGTCCCGAGCGCCACCAGGTCCAGCATCGCCATCAGGTCAGGCTCGGCACGCCCGCACCTGCGCAGTTCGCGATTGGCCGCGACCAGCAGGAGGAAGGTGACCCCCACCGCGGCCAGATGCCCGTATGGGCTCACCTGGTCGTTCCGGTTCGGGTTGACCACCGCGTAGGCTGCCGGAAGCGTGGCCTCGGCGACGTGGTGGTCGACCACGATCACCTCCTGGCCGATGCCCGCCGCGTGGGACAAGGGCTCGAACGCGGTCGTGCCGCTGTCCAGCGACAGCACCAGCCGGCAACCACCCGCCGAGAGACGATCCAGGGCCGCAGCGTTGGGACCGTAGCCGTCCAGCAGTCGGTCCGGAATCTCGATGATCACCTCGTTGCCGCAGGCGCGCAGCCAGCGGCTCAGGAGCGCGGCCGACGTGGCCCCATCCACGTCGTAGTCGCCGATGATCCCGACCCGCTCGCCCTTCTCGACTGCATCGGCCAGCCGTGTCGCCGCACGATCCATGTCGAGCAGGTGCGACGGGTCGACCAGGAAATCCCGCAGCCTCGGCTCGAGAAAGCCATCGACCTGGTCCAGGCCGATTCCGCGCCCGGCCAGCACGCGGGCGACCACGTCCGCCAGTCCCTTGCGCTGGACGAGCGCAGTGACGAGATCCGGATCGGTGGGGCGCTCGCGCCAGGGTCTGCCGGAAACAGGGCTCAGTCGGTCGAGCAACCGCCCGTCAGCGGCCGAAATGCGGGACGACACCGCGCTTCTGTCCCATGTTGTGCTCGGCCAGGACGGTGCGGACGGTGCCGGTCTTCGAGCGCATCACGATGGAGTGGGTGGTCACCCGCGTGCCAACCCGGCGGATGCCCTGCAGCATGGTGCCATCGGTGACGCCGGTGGCGCAGAAGGTCACGTCGCCCTTCGCCAGCTCCTCCAGGTCATAGATCCGGTCGAAGTCGGTGACCCCGAGCTTGCGGGCACGCGACTTCTCCTCCTCGTTGCGGAACAGGAGCTTGCCCTGGAACTGGCCACCGATGCAGCGCAGCGCCGCCGAGGCGAGCACACCCTCGGGTGCCCCGCCGCTGCCCATGTAGATGTCGACCCCCGTATCGGAGCGCGAGGTCGCGATCACGCCGGCCACATCGCCATCGCCGATCAGGCGGATCCGTGCCCCGGCCTTGCGCACGTCGGCGATCAGGTCGGCATGCCGGGGGCGGTCCAGGATCATGACGACTAGGTCGTTCACATGGACACCCTTGGCGTCCGCCACCCGACCAAGGTTCGCCTGCACCGGGTCGCCGAGCTTGATCACGCCATCGGGCAGGCCGCCGCCTACGGCGATCTTGTCCATGTAGACGTCGGGCGCGTTCAGGAAGCCACCCTTGGCCGCCATCGCCAGGCAGGCCAGGGCATTGGCACCGCCCTTGGCACAGATCGTGGTACCTTCCAGGGGATCCAGGGCGATATCGACGGCAGGCCCGCGGCCGGTGCCGACCTTCTCGCCGATATAGAGCATCGGCGCTTCGTCGCGCTCGCCCTCGCCGATGACGACCTCGCCCTCGATGTCCAGGACATTGAGCGCCGACCGCATGGCATCGACGGCCGCCTGATCAGCGGCCTTCTCGTCGCCCAGGCCCATGAGGCGGGACGCAGCCAAGGCCGCCGCCTCGGTCACGCGGACAGCGTCCATGGCGAGATTGCGGTCTTCACTCTGGTAGTCGCTCATGTTCGGCCCTCTTGAAGCGTCCAGGATTCTAAATCTGTCATGCCTGCTCGATCCGGATCATCGTCGGCGCCTCCAGCACGACCGGCAGGCCGGCGATCGTCGCAAGCGCCCGGCTCATCGCCCCTTCGGTGGCATCGTGCGTCGTGATGACCAGCGTCACCGGCTGCTCCGGATCGCGCCCGCGCTGGATCAGGCTCTCGATGGACACGTGCTGGTCGCGCAGCACCGCGGCAACGTCGGCCAGCACGCCGGGACGGTCGACGACCTCCAGCCGCAGGTAATAGCTGCCGATCAGGTCCTCGACCGGCGCCATCGGCCGGTCGGCCAATTCGCTTGCCGGCACGCCGAAGGTCGGCAGGCGCAGGCCGCGGGCGATGTCGATGATGTCGGCCACGACGGCCGAGGCCGTAGGGCCGGCACCGGCCCCACGTCCCTCGAAGACCGCGACCCCGACCCGGTCGCCCTCGACGGTGATGCCGTTGAACACGCCTTCCACCGCCGCGATCGGCGCACTCAGCGGCACCATGGCCGGATGCATGCGCAGCACCAGACCGGCTTCGGTCAGCCTGGCACTTCCCAGCAGCTTGATCCGGAAGCCCAACTGTCCGGCGAAGGCGATGTCGACCGGCTTGATGCCGCGAATGCCCTCGGGCCGCATGGCATCGAACCGCGGCAGGCAGCCGTAGGCCAGGCTGGCCAGCAGGCAGAGCTTGTGCGCCGCATCCACCCCATCCACGTCGAACGACGGGTCCGCTTCCGCGTAGCCCTTCTCCTGCGCCTCGGCCAGGACCGAAGCGAAGTCGCGGCCGGTCTCGCGCATGGTCGTCAGGATATAGTTGGACGTGCCGTTCAGGATGCCGGTGATCCGGCGGATCCGGTTGGCGGCCAGCCCTTCCCGCAGCGCCTTGACGATGGGAATGCCGCCGGCGACCGCGGCCTCGAAGGCAAGCGATACGCCCTGCTGTTCGGCCAGCCCGGCGAGCGTGGCACCTTGATGGGCGAGCAGGGCCTTGTTGGCGGTGACGACATGCTTGCCGGCGGCAAGAGCCGTGCGCACCACCTCCAGCGCCACCCCGTCCGATCCGCCGATCAGCTCGCAGACTAGGTCGATCTCGGGATCCACCGCCAGCTCGGCGGCGTTCTCGTACCAGCGGTAGCGGTCGAGCGGGATCCCGCGATCCTTGCGGCGCTCGCGCGCCGACACCGCGACGACCTCGAGTGTCCTGCCGGTCCGGCGGGCGATGACCGAGGCGTTCTCCTCGATGACGGCGGCGGTCGCCGCACCGACCGTCCCGAGCCCGGCAATGCCGATCTTCAGGGAGCTCATGCCGCCTCCAGCACCTGCGACGCCTTCGGCCCAAGGCCGCGACGCTGGAAGAACAGCCGGATGTTGCGGACCGCCTGGCGGAGACGCTGCTTGTTCTCGACCAGAGCCAGCCGGACATGGCCGTCGCCATACTCGCCAAAGCCGATACCGGGCGAGACGGCGACGTCTGCTTCCTCGATGAGCAGCTTGGCGAAGGCCAGCGAGCCCATTTCACGGAACGGCTCCGGGATGGGAGCCCAGGCGAACATGGTGGCGGGCGGGACCGGCACGTTCCAGCCGGCCTTGGCCAGGCCGTCGATCAGCACGTCCCGCCGTTCCTTGTACATCAGGCGGATCTTCTCGACGCAGTCCTGCGGGCCGTCCAGTGCGGCCGTGGCGGCCACCTGGATCGGCGTGAACGCGCCATAGTCGAGATAGGACTTGATCCTGGTCAGTGCTGCGATGAGCCGCTGGTTGCCGGCCGCGAAGCCGATCCGCCAGCCGGGCATGGAGTAGGTCTTCGACAGGGAGGAGAACTCCACGGCCAGGTCGAAGGCCCCATCCACCTCCAGGATGGACGGCGGCGGCGTGTCGAACCAGATCTCCGAATAGGCGATGTCGGACAAGATGAACATGTCCCGCGCCTTGGCGAACTTCACCGCCTCCTCGTAGAACTTCCGGTCCACCACCTTCGCGGTCGGATTCGATGGAAAGTTGAGCACCATCATGGTCGGCGCCGGCACCGAATGCTCCGCCGCATGCGCGATCTCACGCAGCAGGTCCGGCCCATCGCCCATCGGCACATGCCGGATCGCGGCACCGGCAATGATGAAGCCATAGGGATGGATGGGATAGGAAGGGTTCGGCACCAGGATCGTGTCGCCCGGCGCGGTGATCGCCTGGGCCAGGTTCGCCAGGCCTTCCTTCGATCCGAGCGTGACGCAGACTTCCCGTTCCGGATCGACCTTCACCCCAAAACGGCGCCCGTAATAGTTGGTCAGCGAGCGGCGCAGGCCAGGGATCCCGCGCGAGGTGGAATAGCGGTGGGTGCGGCCGTCGCGAACGGTCTCCACCAGCTTTTCCACGATATGCTTGGGTGTCGGCATGTCCGGATTGCCCATGCCGAGATCGATCACATCGCGCCCGGCAGCCCGCGCATCGGCCTTCAAGCGGTTCACCTCGGCGAACACGTAGGGAGGCAGGCGGCGTATGCGGTGGAAAGGCTGCTGCATCGAAGACGTCCCGGCAATCCCACAAGTGACCTGGTCGATCAGGCCCGCGGCCGTCTAGCACGAACGGCCCGGCCGCGACATGCGTTCGTCAACCGCTGGTAGGCAAGACCGATACGACGACCGCATCGTCCGGCCCCTGCGGGTCCGACCGGGCTTCGATGGCCTCCCTCGCCACGCCATGGTCGACGAGGTCGGCCACGACGGCACGGACGCGCTCGCTCGCCACCAGGGAACTGGCTGCGTGGGCCGCCACGGCAAGACGCCGGTCGCGCAACGCTCCCGGTGCGGTGACCTCGGCCAGCATCGATGCCAGGGCGTCATCGCTGGGTGCCGTGGCGGCGGGATCGAGCGGGAACGTCCAGCGCCGGCCGGCGGGAAGGGCTTCGCCGGCAAGTTGCGCGGCACCATCGCCCGCCTGGTCGGGCGTCACCACCACGGTCTCGTCCGTCGCACCACCGAACACGCCGGCCATGGCGCTGAAGAAGCCGGGCTCGGTGTCAGGCGCCGGCGTGCCGCCGATAGCCTCGACCACGTCGCCCCCGGTCAGGCCATCGGTCAGGGCCGGCCCGGGAGTCGGCGTCTGCCCGGTGCCTGGTGCCACCCTCACCTGCCCCTGGGCCGAATCCACCTCCGTCTCCAGACCTACCACGTCGTTCAGGAAGGAAGAGAAGTCGCCGCTGGTGTCACGTCGCTCGATGAGCACAACCTTCGATGGTGGCCGCACCGGCGCGGTGGCGGCCTCGGCGGCCGGTGGCTCGCCCGGCACGACGGCCGGCGAGGAGGGCGGCGGCGGGGGTGTGGCGCCATCGGTCGTACGGACGAGGTCGGAGGTGCGTTGCGCATATTCCATGTCGGCGACCAGACCCTGCTGGATCCGGCGCCGCTGCTCCACGGTGTAGCCAAGGGTCGGACGCGGCGGCACGTCGCGCAGGTCAGGATAGTTGTTCTCGGAAGGCTGTGCCGCGGCGGCCTTGGCGGCGTCCTCGGCGATCAGCCGGTCGACCGGGTCGTCCGGCTGATCCATGGGCGGTGAGGCGCAGGCACCGAGCAGGAACAGGACGACAGCCGCCGCCAGGCTCGACGCCATCGGTGCCGGGATGGTCGAGGCATCGCGTTCGATGGGGCTGACCGACATGTGACGCTCTTGGCGAGTGGGGACCCGATTCCAGCGCGGCAGCGTTGGCAGGCGCGGGCGCACTCGTCTACACGAGGCTTGGCGGTGGAGGCAAAGGTGCAAAGGTCGAATCCGGCATGAGCGACGAAGCGAAGACGGCTGTGAGCGATGAAGAACACATCGCCGCCATCCTGAGCGAGATCAACCAGCGCAGCCAGACGCTGGTCCAGGGCTTCCTGGAGCGTCAGAACCTGCTCGATCGGTCCCATCAGCCGAGCATGGACCCGGTCGGGCTGGGCAACGCCATGATGGCGCTGGGCACCAGGCTCTGGGCCAGTCCTGCTGAGGTGATGAGCGCGCAGTTCTCGCTCTGGCAGGACTATCTGCGCCTTTGGAACGCCACCACGTCGCGCATGCTGGGCGGCGACAATGACCCGGTGGTCGTGCCGGACCGTGCCGACCGCCGCTTCAGGGACGCGGCCTGGGAAGAGAACCCGCTGTTCGACTTCATCAAGCAGTCCTACCTCCTGACGTCCCGGTTCCTGCTCAAGACCGTCGCCGACACGGAAGGACTGGACGAGAAGACCCAGTCCAAGCTCGCCTTCTATACCCGCCAGTTCGTCGATGCGCTCGCACCGTCCAATTTCGTCGCGACCAATCCCCAGGTCTTGCGGGAGACCGTCGAATCCAAGGGCGAGAACCTGCTGAAGGGCCTAGCTCACATGCTGGAGGACCTGGAGCGGGGCAAAGGCCGGCTGTCGATTAGGATGACCGACCTGGACGCCTTCGTGATCGGCAAGAACATCGCGACCTCGAAGGGAAAGATCATCTACCAGAACGAGCTGATGCAGCTCATTCAGTACGATCCGACCACTCCCCAGCAATACAAGCGGCCGCTCCTGATCGTTCCGCCATGGATCAACAAGTTCTACATCCTCGACCTGCAGGCCAAGAACAGCTTCATCCGCTATGCCTGCGACCAGGGCTTCACCACCTTCGTGGTCTCCTGGGTCAACCCCGATGCGACGCTCGCGCACAAGGGGTTCGAGGACTATATGCAGGAGGGAATCCTGGCTCCGCTCGACGCGATCACCCAGGCCACGGGTGAAGAGGAAGTCAACGCCATCGGCTACTGCCTGGGCGGCACGCTGATGGCGGCTACCCTCGCCTACATGGCGACCAGAAAGGACAGCCGGATCAAGGCGGTCACCTTCTTCACGACCCTGGTGGACTTCTCGGAGCCCGGCGAACTGGGCGTGTTCATCGACGAGGAACAGCTCAAGGCCATCGAGGCCCAGATGGCCAAGACCGGCTATCTCGAAGGCTCGGAGATGGCGGCGACCTTCAACATGCTCCGGGCCAACGACCTGATCTGGTCGTTCGTGGTGAACAACTACCTCCTGGGCAAGGAGCCGTTTCCGTTCGATCTGCTTTACTGGAACAGCGACAGCACGCGCATGCCGGCCGCCATGCACAGCTTCTACCTGCGCAAGTTCTACCACGAGAACAAGCTGGTGGAGCCCGGCGGGATCTCGCTGTGCGGCGTGCCCATCGACCTGCGTCGGCTCAAGCTGCCGGTCTACATGGTGAGCACGCGCGAGGATCATATCGCGCCATGGAAGAGCACCTATGCCGCAACGCAGATCTACAAGGGCCCCAAGCGCTTTGTGCTGGCCGGCTCGGGGCACATCGCAGGCGTGGTGAATCCGCCGAATGCCGGCAAGTACAGCCACTGGGTGAACGACAAGCTTCCGGCCGATGCCGAAGAGTGGCTTGCAGGCGCCGAACACCGCCCCGGCAGCTGGTGGGACGACTGGTCCACCTGGAACGCCGCCAGGTCCGGCCCGCGCGTGGCAGCACGGATCCCCGGCACAGGCGGGCTTGCGCCGATCGAGGAAGCGCCAGGCAGCTACGTCAAGGCGCGGTCGGAGTAACCGGAGGATCGGCAGCTTGCCCCGGCTCCACATGGGTTGGCTCGATCGCATGTCGAGCCGACCTCGCCGCCACGCGAGGCCCATCGGGTTCGGGAAGGCGTTGGACTGTTCCTCCATCCGGCAGTGGATCAAGAAGCGGGTCCGGCCGGGGAACGGGCGGGCCGGCATGGGCCGAGACGTTGGGGCCGTCTTGCGCTTCGTGGGACCAGATGCTTTCCGCTCCCTCGGCAGAAGCGTCGCAAAGAGCTGCGTGGCCGGGCGCATCATCAAGCCGAGGTGCGGCCGGCACCTCACTTCTCCAGACCCAGCTCCAAGGAGTTGCTACGCGCCAACGGGTCGGCCGACCAAGCGCGGCCGGGCCGGGCCCAGTCGGGTATGGATCAAGGCATCGAGTTCCTTACCGTCGATCGCCCGTGAATAGATGAAGCCCTGGGCGGACTTGCAGCCCTCGCGAGCGAGCAGCGCCACCTGTTCCGGCGCCTCACCCCTTCGGCGGTGACAGCCAGCCCCTGCCCGAGCGCGATCACCGCCTTCACGATCGCTTCGGAACCAGGGTCCTGGGTGACGCGGGCGATGAACGACCGGTCGATCTTGATCCGGTCAAACGGGTAGCGCTGCAGAATGTAAAGGCTGGAATAGCCAGTCCCGAAATCATCCATCGCGATCCGCACGCCCAGCTTCTTCAGGCGCCGAATCACATCCAGAGCGCCGTCGGCATCGTCCAGCAGCGTGCTCTCGGTGATCTCCAGCTCGAGCCGCTCGGGCGGCAGACGGGCGCTGGACAACGCTTCCTCGACCATGATGGCCAGCCCCGGACGCCTGAACTGGACAGCCGACAGGTTCACCGCGACCGTGATGTCCGGCCATCTGGCGACATGGCGGCACGCCGTGAACAGGACGGTCCGCCCGATCGCGTCGATCAGCCCGGACTGTTCAGCCAGCGGAATGAACTCGCTGGGAGATATCGGGCCTCTGAGGGGATGGTCCCATCGCGCCAGCGCCTCGACACCTGTCACCATTCCCGTCTCGATGTCGACCTGCGGCTGGAACTGGACGCCGATGGCCTCCTGCTCGATGGCGCAGCGCAGTTCATGCTCCAGTTGCTTGCGAGCCTGCAGCCTCTCGTCCATCTCGGGCGCGAAGAAGCAGAACGTCCCGCGGCCTTCGGCCTTGGCCCTGTAGAGAGCGATGTCAGCATTCTTCAATAGCTGGCTGGGTGTCGTGCCGTCGGCGGGTGCGATCGCCCCGCCGATCGACAGGCCGATATGCACGGTGTGCCCATGCACGTCGAAGGCCGATGCCATGGTGGTCAGGAGCCGACGACAGATGGCTTCCACCTCGACGATGTCGTCGATCCTGCCCAGCAGGACGGCGAACTCGTCTCCGCCGGTCCGGCCGACGATGTCGGATCCGCGAACTGCCCGCAGCAGGCGGCCGGCCGCCTGGCGGAGGAGCTCGTCACCGGCATCATGCCCCCAGCTGTCGTTAACCTCCTTGAACCGGTCCAGGTCCAGGCAAAGCAGGACGGTCGCACGCCCGGGCTGGCTGCGCGAGAGCGCGCGCTCCAGTTCGCGCTGGACGAACACACGGTTGGGCATGCCGGTCAGCATGTCGTGCATCGCGTGATGCTGGAGCAGCGCGATCCCCTTGCGGTACGCCTTGCGCAGGATGAGGAAGCAGCAGCCGGTTGCCACCAGCAGCGCGGCCACCAGGAGCGGCATGGCGGCCGATACGATCTGCCAGCCATCCCTCTCCTGCCGCCAGGTGAGCAGGCCCAGCACCGTGCCGTCGACCGCCGTGAGCGGCACCATGTTGTCGGTCGGTGCCGCACCGGCGGCAAGGACAAGGTCGTCGATCAGGTAGTTCTGACCGATCCCGTCCAGCGCCTGCGGCGTGAGATAGCGGACGAACAGGATCACCGCCGGACGGCCATCCGCAGGAATGGACGTTCCTGCGCCCGACGTGACCGCGGCTGCGGCGGTCAGCGCGATCTGGCCGGACGCGCGCAGCAGACCGCTTACCGCCTGCGATGGTATCGAGGGGCTTTGCCTCGCCTGGTCAAGAGCTGTTCCAGACCGCTGTCAAGATCGATCGGGCTGCCCGGCGCCATGAGCTTGCCATTCACGAACGCGAAGCCGAGCCTGTCATCCGGCATCAGCAGATACTGGGCGTCGATCGCAAGGTTCTGGCTGACGCTCAGGCCGAGATTGTCCGCCAGCCACTGCGAGTTCGGAGGGTTCTGGCTGTTCTCGTAGAGTTCGCCCCAGTTCGCGTAGTCGCGGGCGTTGCGAGCCAATTCTCCCTCGCTGACGTCGATGGCGGTACGCAGAAGGGACTGCGAATCCCGGAGGTCCCCCTGGTCGTCGGCCTGCGCAATGATGGCCAGGCCGCCGAAGACGGCAAGGCAGGTGCATACGAGCATTGCCAGCAACTGACAGGCGGCAGGCCAGGCATTCGTCGATGCAAATCTGTTGTCCGAGACCTTGTCCGCCACCATGACCAGCTGCCCACCACCCTACCTGCGCATCCGCGCCAGTCTGGCTCCGTCACGTAAAGATAACGTTACCGGCTGCAGGACCGTTCGGCAGCTCAGGCGCGGGGCGATCGCTCCCTGTCCGCAGGAGACGAGGCGCCCAGCAGGGCAGCCTGCCCGACTTCGCTCAAGCCGTAGACGCCACGGCCGACACGCAGGAACCAGCCATAGACGTTCCGGCGCAGGATCGCGGATGCATCCGAGACCGTAGCTTTGAGGTCACGGAGACGCCCCGGTCCTTCCGCCAGGGCGGCTGCGCAGGTGAGCGCGCGCTGGCGGTAAGCGGTCATCACCGGCCCCCTGCTAACCCCGCCGGCCATCGGATCACCCCGACGGCGGCGATGCTCCTCGACCAGCCGGGATCGCCTTTTTGGATCCTTGCGCGGGAACGCGGCAGCGGGATCAACGAGAAGGTGGACCGATCCATCCAGGCCGATCCCGAGCATGCCGAACCCGAGACGGCGACAGAGCTGGCGGAAGCGCCGGTCGGCTTCCCGTCCCCGGCCGCGCACGGACAGGCGGGCGGCCAGCCAGATCTCGTCGCCGGCCACAGCTCGGTCCACACCCTGCAGGACGAGTTCCAGGTTGAAGCTGAGCTTGAGCTCGCCGATCACGACGACCGGCGGATCTTCACCCTTGATCGCGACCAGGTCACAGCCGCCGATCTCGCCCTTGACCGTGAAGCCGAGCCCTTCGAGGAACTGCTTGACCGGCCGGTAGAGCGAGGTCTCCAGGATTGCCTCCGATCGGGCCTCACCTCCGCCACCTTTCCAGCAGGCAAGCACGGACAACGATCAGACAGCATGAAGCCGTCAGCACCCTTTGGGGTGCACGTTCGCTTGCAGACTTTATCGGTGAAAGAAGATGATGGAGCGGGCGAAGGGATTCGAACCCTCGACCCCAACCTTGGCAAGGTTGTGCTCTACCCCTGAGCTACGCCCGCGTCCTTGGGTGGCCGGGTGATTAGACAAAAAACTAGGGGGCCGCAAGCCCCCTGCTCGGCAAGCTGCAGGGCTCTTGTATCGGCATGATGCCGCCGCCATCTTCGGTAAACGTACGGCGGAGGGGGCTCTGCCGATCTGTACATCTTCTTCCCTGGTGAGGCGTCATGGCGTTGTTCGGTACCGGCACGGCTCCGGCTCCGGCACAGGCGAACGGCGACGGCTGGATCGTCGACGGCAGTCTGGAGACCTTCTCCAGGGACGTGATCCAGTCCAAGGTCCCGGTCCTGGTCGACTTCTGGGCTACCTGGTGCGGCCCGTGCAAGCAGCTCACCCCTCTCCTCGAGAAGGTGGTGAAGAATGCGCGTGGCAAGATCAGGCTCGTCAAGATCGACATCGACAAGAATCCGGAGATCGCGCAGCAGTTCCGGATCCAGTCGGTCCCGACGGTCTATGCGTTCGTCAACGGCCAGCCGGTCACCGGCTTCCAGGGTGCCCAGCCGGAAAGCCAGATCAAGGCGCTGGTGGACCAGCTCCTGAAGATGGCCAGCGGGGCCGGTGGTGCGGGCGGTCCCGATGAGATCGAAGCGGCCATGGCCGAGGCCAAGGCCATGGCCGAAGCGGGCGATGTTCAGGGTGCCGCCGCCATCTATGGCGAGGTGCTGCAACTGGAGGCCGAGAATCCTGCAGCGCTGGGCGGCATGGCACGCTCGCTGGTGGCGCTCGGCGACATCGAGAGCGCCGAGCAGGTGCTGGCGCAGGCCCCCGCCACGCTCGCCAACAACGCGGAGATCACGGGTGCCAAGGCCGCCCTGGCGCTGGCCAAGGAATCTGGCGATCTGGGCGATCCCATGTCGCTGATGGCCCGCGTGCAGGCGGATCCCACCGACTTCGACGCGCGCTGCAAGCTCGCGACCCTCATGTTCCTGCGCGGCCAGGTCGAAGCGGCCATGAACGAGCTGCTCGACATCATCCGGCGTGAGCGGAGCTGGGAGGACGATCGGGCACGCAAGCAGCTCGTGAAATTCTTCGATGCCCTGGGCGCCAAGCATCCGGCCACGCTTAAGGGCCGTCGTCAGCTGAGCTCGGTACTGTTCTCCTGATGGGCACCTCGGTCGAGAGCCTGCCGGTCCATTTCCCGATCTTCCCGCTCGCGGGTGCCCTGCTGCTGCCGGGCGGCAACCTGCCGCTCAACATCTTCGAGCCGCGCTACCTGGCAATGGTCCGGGACGCGATGCAGACCCACAAGATCATCGGGATGGTGCAGCCGCGGCCCGAGCAGGAGAATGAGCGTTCCCCCAAGGTCTACGATGTCGGCTGTGCCGGCCGGATCACCCATTTCGAGGAAACCGACGACGGCCGGTTCCAGATCGCTCTGACCGGCGTGTGCCGGTTCGACATCGTCCAGGAGCTGGACTGTGGGACGCTCTACCGGCAGATCCATGCCGACTTTCGCCGTTGGCTGGGCGACCTGGAGCCGTCCGAGCCGGCGATCGAACTGCGGGCGGCACTCCTGGACGCGCTCAAGCAGTTCCTGGATGCCCATGAGCTGGCCGCCGAGTGGTCAGGCATCGAGCAGGCGCCCATGTCCGGCCTGGTCACGTCGCTCGCGATGATCTGCCCGTTCGAGCCCTCCGAGAAACAGGCGCTGCTGGAAGCGGAAAACCTCGACCGGCAGACCGACATCCTCACCGCGCTGATGCGGATGGATGCGCTGACCACACCCGGCGGCACGCCCACGCAGATGCATTGATCGTCCATCGCCTCCGTCCGAGTTCAAGATGCCCCTCTCGCAGGTTCCTCCCTCACCGCCGCAGGGCGCCCCGGTCGATCCCCACCTGCTGGCGATTCTGGTCTGTCCGTTGACCAAGACCCCGCTGCGCTACGAGCGGGCGACCAATGAGCTGGTCAGCGACAAGGCCGGCCTGGCCTTTCCCATCCGCGACGGCATCCCGATCATGCTGGTCGACGAGGCACGCCGGATCGACGAGGATCCCTATCCGCCGATCCCCGCCGAGTTGCGCCCGTGAACGCCAAACCCGATTCCTGGCCACGTCAGATCAGGATCACGCCTGGCGCACGTGCGCTGGAGATCGACTTCGACGATGGCGCCAGCTTCTTTCTGCCGGCGGAATATCTGCGGGTCGAAAGTCCGTCCGCAGAGGTGCAGGGTCACGGGCCCAGCCAGAAGGTCATCGTGGCCGGCAAGCGCGACGTGACCATCACCGGCGTCGACCCGGTCGGCAACTATGCCGTCCGCATCATCTTCTCCGACGGCCATACGACCGGCATCTATGCCTGGCCGACCCTCTACAGGCTGGGCCGCGAGCATGACCGGCTCTGGCCGGCCTATCTGGAAGCGCTGGCGGCCCGCAGGCTGGCCCGCTGAGCACGCCAGCAGTCGAGCCCGGCCTTGCCAGAGCCGTTCTCTGGCAGACCTTCATCGTCCAGATCCTGGCGGCCATCGCCATCTTCACGGTGCCGGTGCTGGCAACCGAAATTGCGCGCGACCTCGACCTCGACCCGGTGCTGGCCGGCCTCTACACGGCGACCCTGTTCGGCGGCGCCATCCTTGGTTCGGCCGCGGCCGGCCGGATCGCCCGGGCCGTCGGGGCATTCGCCGGCAGCCTCGGTTCCCTGCTGATCATCGGCATCGGCATCGCCCTCCTCTCGAGCGGCTGGATGACCATGCTGGCCCCCGCCGTGATGCTGGCCGGCTTCGGCTACGGTCTCGTCAATCCCACCGCCTCCGCCCTGCTGGTCCGCGTCACCCCGCCGGAGCGGCGCGGCTGGGTATTCTCCGTCAAGCAGACCGGGATCCCGCTGGGCAGCGCCGTGGGCGGCTTCCTGGCTCCACCGGTCGCCCACCTGATCGGTTGGCAGGCGACGCTCTTCGGCATTGCGGTCGCCTGCGTTCTGGCGGTGTTCCCGTTCATCGCCAGCGCCAGGAGGAGCCTGCAACTGGAGCGGCAGCCGGCGGGCGTCCGCTCGGCCGGCGGCATTCAGCTGCTGCGGACCCATCGATCGCTGCTGGTCCTGGCGATCGGCTCCTGCGCGTTGGGTGCCCTGCAGCTCTGCCTGGCCACCTTCCTCACCGCCCATCTCGTCCTGAGCGGGCAACTCGACCTCGTGACGGCGGGTCGCGTGTTCGCCTGCTCGCAGATCGCCGGCGCGGTGGCGCGGCCGCTTTGGGGCAAGGTCTCCGATCTCTCCGGCTCGGCCGGCGGCACGCTCTGCCTGATCGGCATCCTGGGGTCGGCAGCCGGATTTCTGACGGCTGGTCTCGCACCGGCATGGCCGCTTTCTGCGATGGTCGCCCTGGCCACCTTCTTCGGTGCCACGTCGCTGGCCTGGAACGGCGTGTTCTTCGCCGAAATCGTGCGGATCGTCCGTCCCGAGGAGGCGGCGGCGGCCACGGGCGGCGCACAGTTGTTCACCTATACGGGGATCATGAGCGGACCTCTTCTGTTCGCGGCGATAGCCTCGCTTGCGGGCACATTCGGCCCTGCCTACGCTGTGCTCGCGGCCGTGGCACTACCTGGTGCGATCGCCATCGGATGGATGGCCGGCCCGAGCAGGCGGTTTCGATGACGGACGAGGTGAGGCAGGAGGGCTATCTGACCGAGGTGCAGGGCGCGGAGAGCCCGGCCACGTCGCCCGTCATCCTCGTCCAGTTCCCGCCGGTCTGGGGCCGCAACTTCAGCCCGTTCACCTTGAAGCTGGAGACCTGGCTGCGCCTGGCGCGGGTCCCCTACACGGTCCGCTTCCAGCGCAACCCGTCCTTCTCGCCGAAGGGGAAGCTGCCCTACATCATCGACCGGGGCCGCCGCGTCGGCGACAGCGGCCTGATCATCGAGCATCTCAAGCGCAGCCGGCTGATCGACCCTGACGCTTGGCTGAACGCGAGGCAGCTCGCCGAGAGCCTGACCCTGCAGCGGACCTTCGAGGATCACCTATACCATGCGCTGGTCTATGCCCGCTGGGTCGACCCCGAAGGCTGGCTCTCGATGACCAAGGTCGTCTCGGCGACCTTCCCGGCTCCCTTCGACCGGGTCGTGGGGCCCCTCCTGCGCCGCAAGATCACGAGCAGGCTGCGCGAGCAGGGTCATGCCCGGCACAGCGCTCGCGAGATCTATGCCATGGCCAGGGAGGATCTGGCCGCCGCCTCGATCATGCTGGGCAGCCGGCGCTTCTTCATGGGCGAGCAGACCTCGACGATCGACGCCGTCGCGTTCGGCTTCCTGTCCAACATCCTGCTCGTCCCGATGGAAACGGAGCTGCGCCGGATCGCCGACGACTTCCCGAACCTGCGGCGCTTTTGCGAGCAGATGGATCTGGGCCTGGAGCGCGCCTCCTTGCATGCCGAGGCGAACCCGGTCCATACCCCCGTCGGCGCCTGACCGGAAAGCCTGCATGACGAATGTTCCACGACGGCCCATGATCGGGCTTACCCTTGACGCCGAGCCGGCGGGCGGCTGGTCGAAGCTGCCCTGGTACGCGCTGCGCCAGAACTATTTCGAGGCGGTGACCGCGGCCGGCGGCCTGCCCGTGGCGCTTCCCCATGAGCCGGAGCTTGCGGCGTCCTATGCCGACTCGCTGGACGGGCTGATCGTCACCGGTGGCGCATTCGATGTGGATCCCTCCCTGTATGGTGCCACGGAGAAGCATGCGACGGTCACGACCAAGGACCGGCGCACCCGCTTCGAGTGGGCGATCACCCGGGAAGCGCTGGCGCGCGACCTGCCGATCCTGGGCATCTGCGGCGGCCAGCAATTGCTGAATGTCGTCATGGGCGGCACGCTGATCCAGCACATCCCCGACAGCGTGCAGGACGCCCTTGCCCACGAGCAGCCGAACCCGCGGACGGAGCCTGGCCACGACGTCGTCGTGGAGCCCGGCAGCCTCCTGCACGACATCACGGGTGCCGGCATGCTGCCGGTGAACAGTGCGCACCATCAGGCGGTGGACCGGCCAGCACCGGGCCTGGCCGTGACGGGCCGGGCGGCCGACGGGGTGATCGAGGCGATCGAGGACCCGGGCCGGCGCTTCCTGCTGGGTGTCCAGTGGCACCCTGAATACGCCATCTCCGAAGGCGACCGGGCGATCTTCCAGGCATTCGTGGCGGCCGCGCGCGAGCACAGGCCATGAAGAAGGCGGGCCGCGAGCGGGTCGCCAAGCGTATCGCCAGGGCCGGCGTCTGCTCCAGGCGGGATGCCGAGCGGCTGATTGCCGAGGGCCGGGTGTCGGTGGATGGCAAGGTGCTCCAGTCGCCGGCCTTCGATGTCGGCCCCGAATCGTGGATTGTGGTGGACGGTAAGCCGCTGCCGGTCGCCGAGCCGACCCGGCTGTTCCGTTACCACAAGCCGAGGGGCGTGCTGACCGCGGCGCGCGACCCGGAGGGCAGGCCCACCATCTACGACCGGCTGCCGCCCGACCTGCCCAGGCTGGTCCCGGTGGGCCGGCTTGACATCGGCTCGGAAGGATTGCTGCTCCTCACCAATGACGGCGAGCTGAAGCGCAAGCTGGAGCTTCCTTCGACCGGGTGGACGCGCCGCTATCGCGCTCGGGTCCATCGCCTGCCCGAGCCCGAGCAGCTGGCCCGGCTGTTGGCGGGCATCACCGTCGACGGGATCACCTATGGCCCGATCCAGGTCACCGTCGACCGTAGCCAGGGCGACAATGCCTGGGTGATGGTGGCGTTGAAGGAAGGCAAGAACCGTGAAGTCCGAAGGGTGATGGAGTATATCGGCCACCCCGTGAGCCGATTGATCCGGATCGCCTACGGGCCATTTCAGCTGGGCCAGTTGCCCAGAGGCGAGGTCGACGAAGTGAATCCGAAGGTCGTTCGAGAACAGATGGGCGCAGCCGCCCCCAAGGCGGTCCGCCGCGATCCGAACCGCCGCGCATGAGGATCATTGCCGGAACCCATCGCGGCCGCAGGCTCGAGACCTTCGAGGGCGACGATGTTCGGCCCACGGCCGACCGCGCGCGCGAGGCCCTGTTCAGCATCCTGACCTCCCGCCAGGCGATCCTGGACGCGGCCGTCCTCGACCTGTTCTGCGGCACCGGTGCGCTGGGGCTGGAGGCGCTGTCCCGAGGTGCCGCCGAGGCGACCTTCGTGGACAACGATCCCGCCGCCATCGCGCTCGTGCGCAAGAATATTGCCACCTGCAAGGAATCGGGCCGGACGCGGGTGATCCGCTCGGACGCCACGAAGCTCGGCGCCTCGGACCGGCAGTTCAACCTGGTCCTGCTCGACCCGCCCTATGGCAAGGAACTGGTCCGGCCGACGATCGAGCGGCTGATGGCGGGCGACTGGCTTGCCGTGGGCGCCCTGATCGTGGCCGAGATCGGGCGCAAGGAGGATCCGCCGGAGATCGAGGGGCTGCACCTTTCCGACCTGCGCCGCTATGGAGCCGCCAAGTTCGCGTTCTACGAGCCGGGTGCAGCCCCTGGATGATCCGTCGGCTCCTCGCCCTCTGCCTGCTCGCGCCCCTGCCCGCGAGTGCCTTCGAGCTAGGCTTCCCCGTCGCCTGCACCCCCGGGACGGATTGCTGGATCATCCACTACGTGGACCACGACAGAGGTCCAGGCATTGCCGACAGCTTCTGCGGCCCGATGACCTATGACGGGCATGACGGCACCGATATCGGCCTGCGTGACGAGGCGGCCATGCGTGCCGGCGTCGAGGTGGTGGCCTCCGCGCCGGGCGTGGTGAAGGCGGTACGCGATGGCGTGCCGGACGTGACCGTCGAGGAGGGCGGCCTGGAAGCGGTGAAGGGGATCGACTGCGGCAATGGCGTCGTCCTCCAGCACGACGAAGGCTGGGAGACCCAGTACTGCCACATGCGCAAGGGCAGCATCGCCGTACGTCCGGGCGACAGCGTGGCCGCGGGCGATCGGCTGGGCCTGGTAGGCCTGTCCGGCATGACTAGTTTCCCCCACCTCCACCTCACCGTCCGCCGGGACGGCAACGAGCTGGATCCCTTCCATGGAACGGGGCTCGCCGATGCCTGCAGCGCGGCCGGATCGCCGTTGTGGCGACCGGAACTCGCAGCAGCGCTCACCTACCAGCCCTTGGCCATGCCTGTCCTGGGGGTGGCGGATGGCCCGGTGAGCGGCGAGGCCGTATGGGAAGGCGACGCGGCGGCGGCCCGGCTCTCGGCCGGCTCGCCTGCCCTTGTCGTGTTCATGGGCGCCTATGCGCTTCGCGAGAACGACCGGATCGAACTGTCGCTGGTGTCGCCGGACGGTCAGGTCGTAGCGGACCGCCAGGAGATCCAGGAGCGGGACCAGGCCAGGACGATGCGGTTTGCCGGCAGGAAGCGCCCGCCCGAAGGCTGGCTGCCTGGGAGCTGGAAAGCCAGGGCGGCCGTCACGCGGAACGGCAAGACCTATGTCCAGGTGCAGGGCTTCGAGGTGCTGCCCTAGCCGGCCGGCTCAGTAGAGGCGCCCGCCATTGGGCACCGCCCGCTCCACCGCCGCCAGCACAACCCGTCCTTCCGCGTCCGGAAAACCCAGCACCAGGACCTCGGACACGACCCTGGCGATCTGGCGCGGCTTGAAATTGACCACGGCCGCCACCTGCCGCCCGACCAGATCTTCCGGCTGGTAGAGGTCGACCAGCTGTGCCGAGCTTGTCTTGGTGCCGATTTCCGGGCCGAAATCGACGCGCAGCTTGTAGGACGGCTTGCGTGCCGCCTCGTTGGGCTCGCACCCGACGATCGTGCCGACGCGGATGTCGATCTTCAGGAAGTCGTCGAACTCGACCGTCACCCGCGTGCCTTTCCTAGACCGCCAACAAAGAACGGCGGCCGGTTGGCCGGCCGCCGTTCAGCAGTTCGATCAGGAAGGAAGGAGGGTCAAGCAGCCTTTTCGTAGGCAGCCTTCATCTCTTCGATCTGCTCGACCGCGCGGTCGTTGAGCAGGCGGAAGGCCTCGCCCTGCGACTTCGAGACGACGTCGCCCAGCTCCTTGGCCTCCGAGATGATCTTCTCGAACGCCTTCTTGGACGCATCGACCTGCTTTTCCATGCCGGCCTTGCCGTCACGCTCCGCCAGCAGCGATTGCATGAGGCTGGTCGCCTCCGACATGGTCTGCTGGAACAGGGTGACCTGGCGCTGGTAGACGGTCTGGACACCGTCCACGAGCGCGGCCTGGGCCTTGAAGAAGGTCTCCATGTTCTTCTGCTGCTGCGCGAACAGCAGGTCGAACTTCGGCATGTTGCCGCCAAAGGCCTTCGGGTCGAAGCCGAGCTTGGCCGGATCAAAGCTGAACTTGCTCGGATCGAAGCCGAACTTGGCCGGGCTGAACGCGAAGGTCTTGGGGTCGAAGCCCATCTTCTGGGCGAACTCGGCCTGCGCCTTCGTGAACTGGTCGAATGCGTCCATCATCGGGCGGCCGGCCTTCTCAGCGGTGGCAGTGGCGGTGGCGGCAGGGGTAGCGGCGGGCGCCGCGGCCTGCGCTGCATCGGCGGCAGCCTTTGGGGCTTCAGCCGGCGCCGCCAGCGTCTTCAGCACCGCAGCCTCGACACCGGGGGCCGCCTTGTCGGCACCCTTGGTCGCCTTCGGAGGGCTGATCTCGCTCATCACTTCACCTTCCGCAAAAAGCGCTTCATCGTCGTGCCGATGTCGCGCTACAGCGTCTCTACGTCAAGTTTTATTGTGCACCGCAGCATGAACAGTCCTGCATCATCCTGCCGCAGGTGCAGGCGCCGCTGCCTTTCGCTTGGGCATGAAACGACGCAGGCTCTGCGCCGTCCGCTCCATCCGCGCCAGGCCCTTGTCGAGCTCCGATAGCGTACGGCCCTGCTCGGGATCGTCGTCGCGCATCCATACGCGCAAGACCCGGACGTAGAGCAGCCCGACCGCATGCCTGGCGAGCAGCGTGCCTGGACCATGAACACCGGCCGCATCGACGAGTTCCATGACCGCCCGGCTCAGATTGCCGAAGCCTACCATCGCCGTCTCGAGATCACCTCGCGAATCGCGCCCGATCTTCCGCAGCGCCACCTTGTAAGGCTTCATCGCATCCAGGCGCCGCATGATCAGCTCGAACAGCCGCTCGCGCGGGTTCAGCTCTTCCAGCTCCTGTCCGGACAGGTCCAGCATCTGGGAATCGAGACGTCTGCCCAGCGCGTTCAGCACGGCGGCCCGCGACGGAAACTGCTTGTACACCTCCGACACCGACACGTTCAGCTCCCGGGCCAGACCCGGCAGGGTGAAGCTCGACCAGCCATCCGCCTCGATCATCGCCATGGCCGTGTCGAGCAGATCGCGGGCGCTGGTGTCAGGCTCCGGTGCGACGGGCTCCGGCGCAGGCTGCTGCTCGATCAGGGTCGCCTGCTCGTCGTTCGGCTGCTGCGGAACGCTGTTCGCACCGCTCTTCGACCGCCTCGCCATTTCCGTTCCCTCCGGATCGGACGGCTCAGCCCAGCTCCACCGAGCGCTTGGCTGCCGCCGCGATCGCCTTGTCGAACAATTGCTGAATGCCGTCCTCGCCCATCAGCACCGCCAGGGCTTCCTGGGTCGTCCCGTTCGGGCTGGTGACGTTCTGGCGCAACTGGGCAGCCGGCTCGGGCGACAGCCGTGCCAGCTCGCCGCTTCCCGACACAGTAGTACGTGCGAGCCGCATGGCCAGATCTTCGGGCAGACCGAGTTTGGCAGCGGCCGCCGCCATCACCTCGATCAACAGGAACACATAGGCGGGACCGCCACCCGACATGGCGGTGACCACGTGCATCAGGTCCTCGTCGTCGATCCAGTCCGTGGTGCCGACCGCCGCCATCAGCCGCTCGGCCAGCTCGCGTTGCTCCGGGCGGACGTTGGCATTCGCCACCAGCACACTGGCACCACGTCCGACGGCGGCCGGCGTGTTCGGCATTGCCCGGACAACCGGCGTGTCGGACCCGAAATAGCCCTCGTAGGCGGCGATCCGCTTGCCGGCGGCGACCGACAGGACGAGGCCGCCCTTTGCCACGAAGGGACGAAAGCCGGGCGCTGCCGCGTCCATCATCTGCGGCTTGACGGCGAGCACGGTGACGTCGGGCACGAAGTCGGCCGGCAGCTTGTCAGCCGAGAACACCCAGGTGACGCCACGCGGAACGCCGGCCGTGGCGCCGGGCTCCACCACCATTGCATTGGCCGGGTCCACCCCGGCCACCATCCAGCCATTGAGCATGGCGGAGCCCATCTTGCCGCACCCGACCAGCAGGACCCTGGCGCTGCCGAGGCCCCCCTGCTGGTCGATGCTCAAGCCTCGCCCTCCGTCTCGAGCAGCGCCGCCAGCATGGCATCAGCCGGCTTCTTGCCGCCCCAGACCACGAACTGGAACGCCGGGAAGAAGCGATCGCATTCCCCAAGCGAGATATCGATCACGTCCTCGATGACCTCCATCGAAGGCAAGGCACTTTCGCGCACCAGCACGCCGTGACGAAACACCGGCAGGTCCTCGTCCGACCACAGGTCGAAATGCCCGAGCCACAGCTTCTCGTTGGCGAGTGCCAGCAGCTGCCGAATCTGCTCGCGTTTCTTCGCCGGCACCTTGAGGTCGAGCGCCGTCGTGAAATGCAGGATCCACAGTTCGGGATTCCAGGTCACCATCACCTGATAGCGACACCAGGAGCCCGGCACCTCGATCGTCAGCTCGTCATCGTCCTTGCGGGCGCAGGCCCATTCGCGGACCTGGGCCAAGTGTTCGATCATTTCGAGTGGATTGGAAGCAAGCTCGTCGTCGTCTTCCGCCACTTCAGAGCGCATCATCGTCAATGGCTTCTCCTGACGAATGGATCCGATAACGGATCCGAGAACAACAAAAGGCGTCGGGCGCGCTCCGGCCCGAACATGCCTCAGGCGTTGCAGGCTCGCAACGCGTCAGCCATGACTATCCGTTGGATCAGGCGATTTCGGATGCAGGGTTCTCCAGGGCCGCCACGCGTGCTTCCAGCGCAGCGATCCGCTCCATGAGGCGATCCTGCTCGTCGCGTGACTTTTGTGCCATCGCGCGCACGGCTGCCACTTCGTCGGCGGTGGGCAGGTCCATCTCGGCCATCAGCCGCTCGACACGCTCCTTCACGCGCGTCTCGACCTCTTCCTTCACGGCCCCGAACGTGCTCACCGCTCCGCTCGCCACCTTGGCCAGATCGTCGAACAACCGGCTCGTGGTCTGCATCTCGTCCTCCATCAGCGACGGCTACGTTCATTCCGCTATATGGGTCTTTCTCGCCTGCCGCAAAGGCCACGATGTCCGGCCGGTTCCATCCGCACCGCTTGAAGCGCTGGGCTTGAAGGGGCATGACCAGCCGTGACCCGGCTTGCTGGAATGCCCTTTGCCCCCGATCCTCGCCCTGCCATTCCCGTCCATCGACCCCGTCATCGTCCAGGTCGGCCCGTTCGCGCTGCGCTGGTACGCGCTGGCCTACGTGGCGGGGCTGCTGCTCGGCTGGTTCCTGACCAAGCGTCTGGTGACGCGGCCTGGCTGGCGGATCACGCCGGAGGACGTGGACGACCTCCTCTTCTACATCACGCTGGGCGTGATCCTGGGCGGACGGCTGGGCTATGTGCTGTTCTACAACCTGCCGAGCTACCTAGAGGACCCGGCCCAGATCCTGATGGTCTGGCAGGGCGGCATGTCGTTCCATGGCGGGCTGATCGGCGTCCTGATCGCGATGGGCTGGTTCGCCCGCTCGCGTAGGGTGCCGTTCCTCGACGTGGCCGATGCCGTGGCGGCGGTGACGCCGGTGGGGCTGCTGTTCGGCCGCATCGCCAACTTCATCAACGGCGAGCTGTTCGGCCGGGTGACCGACCTGCCGTTCGGCGTCGTCTTTCCCCATGGCGGCCCCGAGCCGCGCCATCCGAGCCAGCTCTACGAGGCGTTCCTGGAAGGCCTGGTGCTCCTGGTCATCGTGCAGTGGATCGCGAGGTGGCCGCGCACGCCGCAGAACGCCGGCCTGATCGGCGGCGTCTTCCTGTTCGGCTATGCCGTGGCGCGATTCACGGTCGAGTTTGCCCGCGAGCCCGACGCGCAGCTGGGCTACCTGCTGGGCGGCCTGACCATGGGCCAGCTGCTCTGCCTGCCCATGGCGGCGTTGGGCCTCTGGCTGATCCTGCGGACCCGGGCGGTGGCCAGGGCGGCATGAGCGAGCAGCTCCTCCAGCTGCTGCGGCGCAAGGTCGAGGCCGATGGGCCGATCCGCCAGGACGAATGGTGGCAGATCTGCCTCTACCATCCCGGCCATGGCTACTACGCGACGAAGATCCCGCTGGGTGCAGACTTCATCACCGCACCGGACATCTCCCAGCTCTTCGGTGAGCTGATCGGTCTGGCCCTGGCGCAGTGCTGGCTCGATGGCGGAGCGAAGCAACCTGCGACGCTGGCCGAGATCGGCCCCGGCAAGGGCACCTTGATGGCGGATGCCTGGCGCGCCCTCGGAGTCGTGCCGAATGCGCGCGAGGCGCTGGCGCCGCTGGCCCTGGTCGAGGTCAGCGCGTCGCTGCGCGCCTTCCAGACCAACCGGCTGCGCGGGCTGCCCGTGCGCTGGTTCGACGCGCTGGATCAGGTTCCCATGGCCGGCCCGACCTACCTCGTGGCCAACGAGCTGTTCGACGCCCTGCCGGTGCGCCAGTTGGTACGCCTGTCCGGCCGCTGGTTCGAGCGCAAGGTGGGTGTGAGCGGCAGCGGCCATCTGGGCCTGCTGCTGGATCCCCGCCCCTCGCCGCTCACCTCCTCCCTGCCGGATTCGCCGGATGGGGCCGTACACGAGATCTCGCCGGCCAGGGAACGGATGGCCGCTTCGGTCGGTCAGCGGCTGGTGGCCAGCGGCGGCGCTGCTCTCCTGATCGATTATGGCGAGATGTACGATGGAGCCACCGGCGACACGATCCAGGCAGTGCGCGGCCATCGCAAGGTCTCGGACCCCTTCGAGTTGCCCGGCGAGATCGACCTTACCAGCCGGGTCGACTTCAACCCGATCGTCCGTGCCCTGCAGGCAGCCGGCTGCACCGTGGCTGGCCCGATCACGCAGGGCGAGTTCCTGCGCAACCTCGGCATCGAGGTCAGGACCGAGGCGCTGGCCAATGGCCTCGACGCCGCGCAGGCGGCTGACCTCCGCAACCGCACGAACCGCCTGATCGACCCGCGCCGCATGGGCCGTCTCTTCAAGGTCCTGGGAGTGGCGCCCGCCGGCCAGCCCCTGCCCCCTGGCTTCCCGGCCGAGGAACGCCCTGCATGAGAACCACGACCGTGCTCCTCGACGCCTGCCAGGGCATCCGGCACGGCTTCTTCGGCCGCCAGGGCGGCACCAGCGCTGCACCCTATGACAGCCTGAACATGGCCCTGCGCACCGGTGACCAGCGCGAGCACGTCCTGGCCAACCGCCGGATCGTCGCGGAATCCCTGGGGGCGGAGCACCTGGTCGTCGCCCGCCAAGTCCACGGCACCACCACCGTCCGCGTCGCCGAGCCCTGGGCCGCCGACGACGCGCCCGAAGCCGACGCGCTGGTCACCACGGTGCCCGGCCTCGCCATCGCTGTCACCACCGCCGACTGCGCGCCCATCCTCCTCTGCGACCCCCACGCCCGCGTCGTCGGCGCCGCCCATGCCGGATGGAAGGGTGCGCTGGACGGGATCGTCGAGAGCGTGGTCGCCGCCATGGCCGAGGCCGGCGCCGATCCGGGCCGCATCGCGGCTGCCGTCGGCCCCTGCATCCAGCGCCGCTCCTATCAGGTCGGCCCGGAGTTCGAGGCGCGCTTCCTGGAAGCCGACCCGGCCTCGGAGAGCTTCTTCACCGTTGGCCGCGGTGGCCGGCCCTATTTCGACCTGGAGTCCTATGTCTGCCTGCGCCTGAGCCGGGCGGGCGTGACAATGGTCCAGGCGAGTGGATTGGACACGGTGGCAGAGCCGGGCCGCTTCTTCAGCTACCGGCGGGCGACACTGGCAGGTGGGGGACCATTCGGGACTCAGGCGAGCGGGATTGTCATCGCCTGAACAAAATGCCTCGCATTCAGACAAGCTTCGATTTGTCTGAAGCAGTTCAAACTTTATTTTCTCGACCCATTTGCGCAAGCATGCCGTTATAAATCTCGATAGCGTCGTTGTATTTTCCTGCTATCTCGACTGAAGCTCTTTTGTTACTTATGATATTATCTATCTCATAAAGCAGAGTTTGTTCAACGACTTGAATCAGAGATGTAAGGCGGCTTATGTCTTTCTGCTCAAAACTCTCGATTTGTTCCTTGGCAAGAATATTTTCAAGCATGCTCTTTATTCCTGGATCTTTATGTAGTGGCTGAATTTCATTTTTTACTTTTGACTCCCATAGCAAATAATGCACTCGATAGATAATAGCTCTAGCAATAAAGAATAAAAACCATAGTCTCTCAGAGAGAAAAGGCCGAAGAGACTCGACTTGAACAATTTCATCAGAAGAAATTCTTTTGTGATTTATTGGCTCAACGTCTTTTATCCCATCAAAAATGAACTTATGTTCCATAGCGGAATCTAGTTCAACATCCCCCATTATATCATATACTATAGATATTGACGGCATGCTGCTTTTTATTCTGAGATAGGCGTTCCATAATTTCCCTGCTGCTTCCGCCTTCCTTTCATACAAAGCAGAATGAGAAGAACCCAGATGGCTTACCATCGACTGCAGCAATAATATCTGGTTATTAAGATCCGCTTTTGCGTTCTCAAGCTTAGTAGCCGTAAGCAGTTTATCTTTTTCATGGATACGATTTATCCAAATCTTACTTAAAAACAAAAACAAGCCCTGCAGAACTACTTGCATACTGCCAATGCTTCTATTATTGACATATTGTTCCTGCCCCAATATCGGGTCTACTTGGTTACACTCCATATGTAAATTTTTTATCCTAATGAAGTAGTTCCGCATCCGAATGAGGGCTATTCCCCCGACTGGAGCAGCAATCCCCGCCGTCGCACGGACTGGAACAGCAGCGTGTACACACCCGCCGCGATCGCCAGCCACACCGCGAGCATGGCGAGCGCCCAGAAAAACAGCCCGGTATCGAACCGTCCGTCGACGACCACGGCTCGCATGCCCTCGAACACCGCCCCCGTCGGCAGGCACCAGGCGATCGTCTGGAGCCATTGGGGCAGGGTCTCGATCGGGTAGAACACGCCCGAGATCGGCTGGATCAGGAAGATCGCGGCCCAGGCCAGGCTCTCCGCCCCCATGCCCAGGCGCATGACCGTGCCCGAGATCATCAGGCCGATCGCCCAGCCGAAGCCCATCAGCACCGCCATGAACGCGATCGTCGACCAGCCGAGCGCGCCGCCGATCCAAAAGCCGTGGATGGGGATCGCCAGCAGTGCAGCACCACCCACGCCCAGCATCACGCGGATGAGCGCGATGAGGAAAACCGCGATCACGTGCTCGTAGGGGCGCAGCGGGCTTGTGAAGAGATGGCCGAAATGGCGGGCATACATCTCCTCCAGGAAGCCCAGGCTGACGCCCAGCTGGCCGCGGAACAGGACATCCCAGAGCAGCACGGCCGACAGGAAGATCCCGGCCGCATTGGCGACCAGCGAGCTCTCGGTGGCAAGGAATCGTGTGATGAACCCCCACAGGATCACCTGCACGGTCGGCCAGTAGACCAGGTCCAGGAGGCGCGGCCACGACGCGGTCAGGAGGTACCAGTGACGGCGGAACACGCCGCGGATCCGGCGCAGCGACAAGGTGAGCGCGCTCAAGCTTCCTCCATCGCCCGCGAGCGCCCGCGGGCGATGTCCAGGAAGACCTCCTCCATGTCCTCGCGGCCGTAGCGCTCCAGCAATTGTGCCGGCGAGCCCTCCGCCACCAGCTTGCCGGCCTTCATCATCACGACATGGTGCGCCAGCCGCTCGACCTCGTTCATGTTGTGCGAGGCCAGCAGCACCGCCGCCCCCCGCTCCTGCTGGTACGCGGCCAGCATTCCGCGCAGCCGGTCCGCCGTGTCGGGATCGAGCGAGGCCGTGGGCTCGTCCAGCAGGAGAAGGTCCGGCCGGTTGATCAGCGCCTTGGCCAGCACGACCCGGGTCTTCTGACCGGCCGAGAGCCGCCCGGTCGGCCGGTCGATGAAGGAGCCAAGGTCCAGCCGCTGGGTCAGCTCGTCGATCCGCTGCCCCGTGTGCGGGATCCCATAGAGGTCGGCGTAGACCTTCAGGTTCTGCCGCACGGTCAGCCGAAGCGGCAGGTCCACATAGGGTGAGGAGAAGTTCATCCGCGGCAAGAGGCGGTTGCGTGCCTTGGGCATGGGCAGGCCGAAGATCTCGATCCGGCCGGCAGACGGCGCCAGCAGACCCAGCAGCATCGCGATCGTCGTGGTCTTGCCGGCGCCGTTCGCGCCCAGCAGGGCGGTGGTGCGCCCGGCCGGGATCGTGAAGCTCAGCCCGTCCACCGCCACGACCTGGCCATAGCGCTTGACCAGGTCCTGCACGCGAACCGCAATGGCTTGCATCACTGCGCGAGCCCTTCGGCGCGGTAGAACTCGGCAGCACCCGGATGGACCGGCACGTTCATGCTGTCGAGCGCGTGCTCCAGGCTGAGGTCCGCCAGCCTTGGATGGACATCGCGCAGGAAGGCCTGGGACTGCGGGTGCCAGAAGGCGGCGGTGATGCCACGGACGAGGTCGCCCGGCACGTCGGCCGAGACCAGCCAGAGCGCGCGGAGCGCCACGGTGGGGCTTGCATAGGTGCCTGCATAGGTGCCGGCCGGGATGGTGGTGCGGCGGAAGAACGGGTGGTTGTCGAGGAGGCGGTCCAGAGGACCGCCATCGATGCGCACGAGCTGCGCGTCCAGCGACGTGACCGCCTCGGTGACCACCTCGACCGGTGCGCCGGCCACCAGGAACATGGCTTCAAGCGTGCCGACCCGCATCCGGCCGAGCGCTTCGACCGCATCGATCTCGACCAGCAGCACGTCCTTCTCGGTCAGGTCGAACGCCTTCAGCAGCTCCCGCACACTGACCGCCGTGCCGGATCCCTTGGACCCGATCGCCACCCGCTTGCCGCGCAGGTCCTCCAGGCGTGCGATGCCTGACGTCGGCGCCACCACCAGATGCAACGCCTCATCGAACAGCGAGCAGATGCCGCGCAGCTTCTGGAAGGCCGGCCGATTCGCGAACGGCCCTGCTGCATTGGCGGCGTAGTAGGCGATGTCGGCCTGCGCGAACCCGCTCTCCACCTCGCCGCTCTCGATCGCGTCGACATTCTCGACGGAGCCGCGTGACGACTGCACCAGGGCGACAAGGCCTTCCACGCCGCAGCCCCCGCCTTCCACGCAGGGGCGCCCGCCGGTCGGCGCGCCGATCACCCCCGCAATCGCGGTGCCGATTGGGTAGTAGGTGCTCGTCGGGGCACCGGTGCGGATCCGGAAGAAACCCTGTGCCTGCCCAGGCGACGGCAGATGGGTGAGCCCGGCGACCGCACCGAGCGAACCCAACACCATGCGGCGGGACAGGAACATCGCGTCCCTCGGAACTACGTGTGACGGCTAGGAGATAGTTCCCGGCCCCCACCCTGCCAAGGCGAAACGCCCGATATCGGGGTGGTTGCTGCCGGGCTGTGACCGCCCCTGGCAGCTGGACCGGGTTCCTGGAAGGCCAGCCCTCAGGATGCAGGCGCGGCTCTAGAGCCAGTTCGGCCTACCCGATGGGCCCAGAGGCTGGCGCCGGCATGGCCAAGCTTCTACGGTCAAGCACGTGGACAAGGCCAGTCCTCGGGAGAACGGGACCATGCGCGTCGGTGTGCCGAAGGAAATCAAGACCCATGAATACCGGGTGGGCCTCGTCCCCTCCAGCGTCCGCGAGCTGGTCCATCACGGTCACGAGGTGACCGTCGAGACGCAGGCGGGACTGGGCATCGGCTATGACGACGAGGCCTACCGCAAGGCTGGCGCCACCATCGCCGGATCGGCGGCCGAGATCTTCGCCGGCGCCGACATGATCGTGAAGGTCAAGGAGCCGCAGTTCCACGAATGCGCCATGCTGCGCGAGGACCAGGTCCTGTTCACCTACCTGCATTTGGCCGCCGACCGGCCGCAGACCGAGGCCCTCTTGAAGTCGGGCGCCATCTGCATCGCCTACGAGACGGTCACCGACCGCCGCGGCCGCCTTCCCCTGCTCACACCCATGTCCGAGGTCGCCGGCCGGATGTCGATCCAGGTGGGTGCCCACTGCCTGGAGAAGGCGCAGGGCGGCTCCGGCGTCCTGCTGGGCGGCGTGCCGGGCGTGCCGGCCGGCAAGGTCGTCATCATCGGCGGCGGCGTGTCCGGCACCAATGCCGCGCGCATGGCCATGGGCATGGAAGCGGCCGTCACCGTGATCGACCGCTCGATCGACCGCCTCTACGAGCTGGACCTCCAGTTCGGCCCGACCCTGAACACGATCTTCTCGACCATCGACGCCATCGAGCAGCACGTGACCGGCGCCGACCTCGTCATCGGCGCGGTGCTGATTCCCGGTGCCGCCGCGCCCAAGCTCATCACCCGGCAGATGATCGCCGCGATGAAGCCCGGCTCCGTCTTCGTCGACATCGCGATCGACCAGGGCGGCTGCGCGGAAACCTCGCGGCCCACCACCCATGCCGAACCCACCTATGTCGTCGACGGCGTGACCCATTACTGCGTCACCAACATGCCGGGCGCAGTCGCCCGCACCTCGACCCATGCACTGAACAACGCCACCCTGCCCTATGCGCTGGCACTCGCCGACAAGGGCTGGAGCCGGGCCATCAGCGCGGACCCGGGCCTGGCCGATGGCCTGAACATCGCCCGCGGCAAGCTCACCTACCAGGCCGTGGCTGAGTCGCTGGACCTGCCCTTCACCCCCCGCGGCGATATCGGATGAGCGTGAGCGGGGCATGAGCATACGGATCGGCTCGAACAGGGAGCGTCCCTCGGCCGTGCCCTGGGCGCTCCTGTTCGCCCGGATCCCCGGCCAGGGGCGGTCCCTGCAGAGCCGCATCCGCCAGATGATCACCGGGGCGGTGCTGGATGGTCACCTGCCCTCGGGCGCCGCCATCCCCTCGTCCCGTGCCCTGGCCGAAGCCCTGGATGTCGCCCGCAACACCGTGGTCCTGGCCTACCAGCAGCTCGTGGCCGAAGGCTTCCTGGAGCCCCGCCCCCGCTCCGGCTTCGTGGTGGCGCCGCGCATCGCGACCACGCCCGCAAGGCCAGTGCTCCCTGGCGGCTCCACCGTCGCCTGGAGCCGCCGGCTGATCGCGACCCCTTCCGGCCAGCGCAACATCACCAAGCCGGACGACTGGCAGAACCGCCGCTATCCCTTCCTCTACGGCCAGTACGACCCGACCCTGTTCCCCCGGGCCGAGTGGCGCGACTGTGTGCGGCAAGCCATGTCGGTCCTGGAAGTGCGGGACTGGGCCAAGGACCTGATCGACGGCGACGACCCAGAGCTGATCGAGCAGTTGCGCACCCGCGTCCTGCCAAGGCGCGGCATCTGGGCCGGCGCGGACGAGATCGTCATCACGCTGGGCGCCCAGCAGGCGCTCTACCTCATCTCCTCGCTGCTGGTCGGCCCCGACACCACGGTCGGCATCGAGAACCCGGGTTACCCCGATGCCCGCAACATCCTGGCGCTGCGGACAAGCCGGCTGCGCCCGCTGCCAGTGGACCATGCCGGCCTGATGGTCGACAACCGCCTCGCCGGCTGCGACCTGGTGCTGCTCACGCCGGGCCACCAGTGCCCGACCACCGTGACCATGCCCCACCACCGCCGCGAAGCCCTGCTGGCGGATGCCAGGGCCGGCGACCGGATCATCGTCGAGGACGACTACGACACGGTCGACGGCCTTGCCGACGAGCCCGTTCCAGCCCTCAAGTCGATGGACCGGGATGGACGCGTCATCCATGTCGGCTCGCTGTCCAAGACCCTGGCCCCCGGCCTGCGCCTGGGCTTCGTGGTGGCCCCGGCACCGGTCATCAAGGAAGCGCGGGCCCTGCGCCGCCTGATGCTCCGTCACCCGCCGGCCAACAACCAGCGCGCGCTGGCGCTGTTCCTGGCCCACGGCCACCACGAGACGGTGCTGCGCCGCATGCGTAAGGCCTTCGCCGAACGTGCGCGCGTCCTGGAGGAGAGCCTGCGCCAGCACTTGCCGCGCCTGCGCTGGACGATGCGGCCGGGCAGCGGCGGCGCCTGGGTGGAGGGCCCACCAGACCTGAACGCGACCCACCTGGCGGAGCGTGCCCTGGGCCATGGGCTGCTCATCGAGCCGGGCCTGCCCTTCTTTGCGGATTTGCAGCCGCCCGAGCACTACTTCCGGCTCGGCCTCAGTTCGATCCCGACAGAAAGGATCCAGCCCGGCATCCAGCTGTTGGGAAGACTGATGCGGGAATGATCGACGTCGGACAGCATTCATGCCACCGGAATTCCAGTCGAAACTACAGGAGTTCCTGGTAGAGCGCCTTCTGGACTATGCCGGACGGCCGACAAGGCCCCTGTATCATTACACCGGTGGCAATGGCCTGATTAAGATCATCAATACCGGCACCTTGCTGGCCAGCCAGATCGGCACACTGAACGACAGCATGGAGTTGGCCTACGCGACCATGCTCCTGCAGCAGCGGATGGCCGATGCGGTGAAGAATGACGAATGCGCCCGCTCGCATGCCGCATTCGCCCGGATCGCCGACCAGCTGACACGCATCAAGCCTGAGGCCACTGGCGTGTATGTGACTTCCTTTACCGAGGACGGCGATTCATTGAGCCAGTGGCGCGGCTATGCCGATGGCGAGGCCGGCTTCGCCATCGAGTTCGATCCGGCTGTCCTTAGCGGCGCCAGCTGCTTTCAGCCCAGCTACCTCCTGAAGGTCGAGTATCACCCGGACCGTCAGAACGACCTGCTCGGCCGCATCGTCCGCTGGACGGACGAGGCTTTTGCCAAGGGGCTGGCCGACCGCACGGCCGGTTCCGTCGACGCCTGGGCGGAAGAGTTCGCGCCGAGCTGGATCGTGACCCTGGCCCCGCTCACCGCCTGCCTGAAGCACCCGAAGTTCGAGGCGGAGCGCGAGTGGCGGATCGTCTACTACTTCCGCGACGGCGACCTCCAGCGCATGCAGTTCGTCCAGCGCCGCGCCACGATCTCCCGGCACATCCCGCTCACCTACGGAGCCACCCCCTCCGATACGAGGCTGCCAGTGACCGGGGTCGTCATGGGGCCGTGCCGCTATCCCGATTCGACCCGCTACGCGGTTGCCGATCTGCTGCGGGCGAGAGGATACGGGACGGATGTGGGCGCAGTAGCGGAATCGAAGATCCCGTACCGGCTGATCTAGGGGCGGGTTCGCGCAGCGTCGAATATGCACGGTGGTTGGCCGCCCGGCGTCCCTTGGCAGACGCTGCGCCCGGGGCACCTATTGGCTCCTGGTGGGATCGTCGGCCGGGTTGGCATAGGTGATGCCGAACGGTCCTTCCGTGGTGATCTGGATGACGGTGTCGACCTCCGCGAAGGCATAGTGATTCACGCCCGCGGGCAACTCCACATAGCCTCCCGGGCCGAGCCTCTCGGCCGCAGCTTCATCAAGCTTGTCGCCGCTACCGAAGAACAACTCTCCGGAGATGACGGTCACCGGCTCGCTGTGCGGGTGCAGGTGTGGCGGGATCTTGTAGCCGGCCGGGAGCTTCAGGCGGAGCGTGAACGTCTCTGCTGCGCCGGGGTCGCCGGAGAGGACGGCGATCTCTGCACCTTTCGGCAAGGCGGGAGGAGCAGGTCCCCACTGGATCGCATCGACATCCATCGGAAGGACCTTCTGCTCCTGCGCCATCGCGCCTGCGCAGCAGGCACAAGTAATCGTCGTGGCAAAAAGGAAAGCGCGCATGATTGCCTCCTGGGGTCGATGAACAACGGCGAGCCGGCCGCCGAAGCGTCGAACCGCCAACGGACACCTTAGCGACCCGACATTGGTGAAAGCGTGGTAGCCGGCGTGGGAAGGCCCGTGGAATATGCGCCATGGCTCCCGTGGAGAGCGGTCGGAGGCCATGCCGGCTGGCCCGGGACATGGTTCTGGCCCAGATCCACCATTTCCGCTGGTCCTATTGGCTACCCTGGATCCCCGTTACCCTTTCCCCACCGAACAGGAGGCACGAAGCGACGATGACCCGGATGACCCCCAGCGAGGCGATGGTCGAGACGCTCGCCGCCCAAGGCGTGACGCATGTCTTCGGCATCGTCGGCTCTGCCTACATGGATGCGCTCGACCTGTTCGAGCCGGCGGGCATCCGGTTCATCTCGGTGGCCCACGAGCAAGGGGCCGGCCACATGGCCGACGGCTTCTCGCGCGCCTCGGGCCGGCACGGCGTCTGCATCGCGCAGAACGGGCCGGGCATCACCAACTTCGTGACGGCGGTCGCCGCCGCCTACTGGGCGCACAGCCCGGTCGTCGTCATCACCCCGGAGACCGGCTCGAACACCCAGGGCCTGGGCGGCTTCCAGGAAGCCGAGCAGATGCCGTTCTTCGAGAAGATCACGAAGTACCAGGTGCATTGCGGCCACCAGGGCCGCATGGCCGAGTTGCTCTCGCGCTGCTTCGACTATGCCATGATGGAGCGCGGTCCCACCCAGTTCAACATCCCGCGCGACCTGTTCTACGGCGAGGCCGACTACGCCATCCCGCAGCCGATCAGGGTCGAGCGCGGGGCTGGCGGCCCCTCGTCGCTCGAAGCCGCCGCGGAGGCCCTGGCCGGTGCCAGGTTCCCGGTGATCCTGTCCGGCGGCGGCGTGGTCATGTCGGACGGAGTCGACGAGGTGGTGAAGCTCGCCGAGCACCTCTCGGCCCCGGTCGTGAACACCTACCTGCACAATGACAGCTTCCCGAAGTCCCACCCGCTCTGGGTCGGCCCGATCGGCTATCAGGGCTCCAAGGCCGCGATGAAGCTGCTGGCCCAGGCCGACGTGGTCCTGGCACTTGGCACACGGCTTGGACCCTTCGGCACGCTGCCCCAGCACGGCATCGACTACTGGCCGAAGAACGCGAAGTTGGTCCAGGTCGAGATCAACCCGCGCAAGCTTGGCTTGGTCAAGCAGGCCTCGGTGGCGGTCTGCGGCGACGCCAGGGCCGCCACCACCGCGATCCTCGAGAAGCTCCAGGCCGAGAACCGCCAGATCGTGGCCCATGGCACGCGCGAGGCTCGCCTGTCGGAGATCCAGAAGCAGAAGGACGAGTGGGAGGCCGAGCTCAACCAGTGGGGCCAGGCCGACGGCAGCCCGATCTCGCCCCGCCGCATCCTGCGCGAGCTGGAAAAGGCCATGCCGGACAACGCCATGGTCACCACCGACATCGGCAATATCTGCTCGGTGTCGAACTCCTACCTGCGCTTCGAGAAGCCCCACTCCTTCTTCGCCGCCATGAGCTTCGGCAATTGCGGCTACGCCTATCCCACGGCGATCGGTGCCAAGGTTGCCCGGCCCGACCGGCCGGCCATCGCCTATGTAGGCGACGGCGCCTGGGGCATGAGCCTGCAGGAGACGCTGACTGCCGTGCGCGAGAACATCCCGGCCATCGCCGTCGTCTTCAACAACGGCCAGTGGGGTGCCGAGAAGAAGAACCAGATCGACTACTATGCCGATCGCTTCATCGGCACCAACCTGAAGAACCCGAGCTTCGCCGCCATTGCCGATTCCATGGGGGCCAAGGGCATCAAGGTCGACCATCCCGGCCAGATCGGCGACGCGCTGCGCGAGGCGGTGGCCTCCGGCCGTCCGTGCGTGCTGGAGATCATGGCCACCGAGGAGCTGGGCGATCCCTTCCGCCGCGACGCGTTGAAGAAACCGCACCGCCTCCTGCCGAAATACGCCGACTACACGGTGGCCTGAGCGGGCGGGGATGCCGTGCTTTGAGGGCTGACGGACCGGGCCGTTCCTCGTAGAAGGAAGGCTCCGGCCCAGCCACGCCCCAACGACAGGCACCCTTATGCCCGAACCGACCGCGCCGCCCACGCGCACCACCACCGCCCTCGATCTGCAACTGGCCGGGGTCTACTTTCCGATCCTGGTGGAGTTGGCCAAGGACAAGCGCACGATCAGCCAGGGTGACCTGATCGAGCGCGCCAAGGCGCTCCACCCGCAGCGCAAGAGCGTTCAGAAAGTGATCGCCGTCAGCCTAGCCCGCCGGCTCGAGGTCGTGCGCTCCTTCTGCCAGGAGCGTGGCCTGCCGGACCTGTCCAGCCTGGTGGCGAGCAACGCCGCTGGCGAGGATGGTGCCACCCCTTCGCCGGACGCCGACCCGATCGAGCTCAGGCGGCAGGTCTTCTCGTTCGACTGGTCCACCGTCGCCACCGACTTCGCCGATCATGTCCGGGAGGGCGAGACGTCGCCCACGCCGAAGACGAAGATCAACGAGAAGCAGGCGATCCAGATCATGTGGGACCACTACAAGTCCAACATGACCTCGATCCCGAAATCGGTGACTGCCTCCAGGACGCAGATCATCGCCGACATCCTGGCCGGCTCGACCGTCGAAGACGCCTTTTCCAAGGCGATCCTGGCCAACCCGCCCGTGGTCACGAAGAAGCGCTCCTCGTAGCGGCGGCTTGATCCGGCGCCACCGCCGGATCGGTCCGGCCTGCCTGCTGGTTCATCTCGCTGCGCCTGGCGGCCAGTTCCATCACCTTCGAGCGCAGTTGCGGGTAGCGGGTCAGGAACGACCGGAAGTCACGCTTTTCGAGCGTCTGGAACTGGCAGAAATCGACGGCGGTGACGTCCGCCGAGCGTCGCCGGCCGCTCAGCAGCGCCATCTCGCCGAAGAACTGACCGGCTTCCAGCCTGATCCTGCGGTCGCCCACCTTCACCTGCACGGCGCCCGACGAGATGAAATAGGCGGCATCGGCCCGATCGCCGGTCCGGATGATCCGCTCGCCCGGTGCTGCCGTCCGCGGCCGGAACAGCATGAGCAGGTCTTCGCGCGCCTGCTGGTCGAGTTCGGCGAAGATCGGGAAGCGGTCGATGATGTTCTGGATCTGCAGCGACCGGTTGGTCTCGCGCGCCTCCATGCGCTTGCGCAGCACGTCGAGCTGCCCCTGGAGCAGGCTCAAGGAATGCTGCCCGTAGCTTCCGATCCGCTTGGAGAAAAAGGGGCTGAACGACTTGGTCGTCAGCAGCCAGTCGGAGGCGGCGAAGACGATGGGATTGAGCGTCACCGACAGGAGGGCCCCGGCCAGGATCAGGTCGCGTCCCTCCGGCGGCAACTGCCCGGTCGCCACGCCCAGGCCCGCCAGGATGAAGGAGAACTCGCCGATCTGCGCGAGGCTGGCCGCCACGGTCAGCGCCGTGGCCACCGGATAGCCCAGGGCCAGCACGATCGCGAACGTCACGAGCAGCTTGCCGACGATGATCGTGGTCAGCACGGCGGCCACGGCCAGAGGCTCGCGCAAGAGGATGCTCGGGTCGAACAGCATGCCGACCGACACGAAGAACAGGATGGCGAACGCATCCTGCATCGGCAGCGATTCGGCAGCGGCTCGATGGCTGAAGTCCGATTCGCTCAAGATCAGCCCGGCGAAGAATGCGCCGAGCGCGAACGACACGCCGAACAGCTCGGCCGAGCCGTAGGCGATGCCCAGCGCCAGCGCCAGGACCGACAGGGTGAACAGTTCGCGCGAACCGGTGCGGGCCACCTGCTTGAGCAGCCACGGCACCACTTTCGGGCCCAGGAGCATGGCGAGCGCCATGAACGCGCCGACCTTGCCGAGCGTGATCAGCACCGAGAGCAGGATGTCGTCGCCCGCGGCCGGATGCGCCAGCCCTGTCGCACTGCCGACGAAGGCCGGCAGGAGCACGAGGGTCAGGACCATCGCCAGGTCCTCGACGATCAGCCAGCCGATCGCGATCCGGCCGTCCACGGTGGCGAGGCCGTTGCGGTCCTCCAGCGCTTTCAGCACCACGGCCGTGCTGGCGACCGCCAGGCTGATGCCCAGCACCACGCCCGCTCCCAGGCCCCAGCCCCAGAACGCAGCGAGCCCGATCCCGATCGGGGTCATCAGCACGATCCGGCCAAGCGCTCCCGGCACCGCCACCCTGGAGACCGCCATCAGGTCGGCGACCGAGAGGTGCAGACCCACACCGAACATCAGCAGGATGACGCCCATTTCGGCCAGCTGGTTGGCGATGCTCGGATCGGCGACGAAGCCCGGCGAGAATGGGCCGACCACGATCCCCGCGACCAGGTAGCCGACGAGCGGAGGCAGGTTGATGCGGTTCGCCAGGAAGCCGAACACGAAGGCGATGACGAAGCTCATCGCCACTGTCGCGATCAGCGGAACCTCGTGGTCCAAGAACCCGCCTCCGCCGGCCGTCTTCCTCGCCCCGATTGTCAGGCGGGGCCGGGCCGACTGCAACCGCGCAGACGGCCCTTTGTCCAACCTTGCGGGCTGGGCAGCGTCACTGGCTCCGCGTGCAGGAGATGATCGGCGGATCCTCGACCCCGACCGGTCGGACGACCAGCTTCGCGTCCGTCAGTTCCAGCACGTCGCTGGTGGAAGGCTCGGACTGGTCGATGAAGGTCGAGGAGACCAGCTGTGCAATCGGAGCCAGGATCGTCGATCCGGCGCTGTCGTCGGCCGCCGTGATGCTCGAATCGATGTTCGAGATCACGAGCCGCTCACCTTCGACCGACCAATCATAGGCAAACTCGGTCTTGAGCTTGGCAGGAATGCCCGCAGGCTTTCCCTCGGTATCGGCCGCCGCAACGACCTTTCCCTTGCCGTCCGCGCCATAGGTCGTGGTGTTGGCCACGTCCGGCATGTCGGGAATGGGGTTCAGCTGGCGGCAGGTCCAGTTGCCGACGATCCGGTCGGCATCGACCGCGCCCACCTTGTCCGTCACGTTCACGACGGGGCGCGTCGGTGCGGAGCTGGTCCCGCCACCGGTGGCACATGCCGCCAGAGGAAGACCGGCGGCGATGGCGACAAGCAGGCGTTTCATGCGTCGTTCGGTCCATGTCGTTGACCTGTGCCGCATCTGAACCCGCATCGAAGCCGAGACCAATGGTCCTCCGGCAACAATGCGAGCCAAATCGGCAGGCGAAGGCCGCCGTGTGCCGGCCCGACACGGCGACTGGCTCGCCTAGGGTGCGAACGGGATCTTCTTGTGGAGCTGGAAGCTGCTGGGCAGCGCATCGTCAGTAAGCCCGCCCTTGTCCATCTGTTCCCAGAGATGCTGGTCGTACGGGCCGCGATAGATGTTGTAGTGCTGGATGAACAGGCCGGCTCCACCTTCCCGACAGACACGTTCCAGCTCTTCGTCGACATTCTGGCTCGACCGGTACTGCCGCCAGAAGTCCTTGTCGGTGAAGATCACGTAGTGGTCGGTGAACTCGGCCATGGTAGGCGTCTCCAATCGCGTTTGTACTGTCCTGCCTGTGTCAACGGCCGAGCGCGGCAAAGGTTGTGCTCCCGCGTCCCGTTCTCCCGCAGTCCAAACCGCCAGGTGTTCTCGAAGCGGCCCGCTCCCCTGGTGCGGGAACGCCGCCACAGGACCGCCCTGCATCCTCCCTCGGATTTGTAGCGCCGTTGCGGCGGCTTGGCCGTGGATGTTAAATCTGCACTCAAGTTCATGGCCGCCAATCGAAGTCGTCACACCGATGCCCTTGTCCCGCCTAGACAGCCTCGGCGAGTTTCCGTTCCGCCGGCTGGCCGGTCTGTTGGCGGACCTCTCGCCGCCATCCGCCCGCCCGGTGCTGGACCTCGGGATCGGCGAGCCGCAGCATCCGGTCCCGCCGATCCTCGCTGAGACGCTTGCCAGGCATGCCGGCAGCTGGAACCGCTACCCGCCGCCCACCGGTACGCCCTCCTTCCGGCGGACGGTCCTGCGCTGGCTGTCCCGGCGCAACCGGCTCCCGGAGGACGCGCTCGACCCCGACCGGCACGTGCTGGCGGTCGCCGGAACCAAGGAGGCGTTGTTCCTGGCAGCGCTGCTCGCCGTCGACCGGGTCCGCCGGAGCAGGCCGGTGGTGCTGATGCCCACGCCGTTCTATGCGGTCTATCTCGGGGCGGCAGTCATGGCCGGGGCGGAGCCGGTGCTCCTGCCCAGCACCGCCGCGCACGGCTTCCTGCCCGATCTCGACGCGATCCCCACAGACGTGCTGGAGCGGGCTGCGGCCTTCTATCTCTGCACGCCGTCCAACCCGCAGGGCGCCGTGGCGGACCGTGCCTATCTCGCCCGGGCCATCGCCCTGGCCCGCCGGCATGGCTTCGTCCTCATCCTCGACGAGTGCTATGCCGAGCTCTGGGACAGAGAGCCCCCGCCCGGCGGCGTGGACGTCGCGATCAACGAGACCGGCAGCATCGAGCAGGTCCTCGTGTTCCATTCGCTGAGCAAGCGGTCGAATGCGGCAGGCCTGCGCTCCGGCTTCGTCGCCGGCGATCCGCGCCTCGTCCAGGCCTTCGCGAAGCTGCGGGCCTATGCGGCGGCCACACAGCCCGTGCCGGTCATGGAAGCTGCCGAGGCCTTGTGGAACGACGAGGCGCATGTCGAGGAGAACCGCCGCCTCTACCGGCAGAAGTTCGATGTGGCCGAACAGCGCCTTGCCGGCCGTTTCGGCTTCTTCCGGCCTCCTGCCGGATTCTTCCTGTGGCTTGATGTCGGTGACGGGGTGGCGGCCACAGCCAGGCTCTGGCACCAGGCTGGATTGAAGGTCCTGCCCGGTGCCTATCTCGACGGCCCCGAACCCACCTCCAGTGCCTATGTCCGTCTGGCGCTGGTCCACGATCTCGGGACGATCGCCGATGCGCTCGACCGCTTCGCCACCACGCTTGCCCCAACAGATCGAGTGGCTCGATCGGGAGGATCCTGACTTGGCAACGACGGTCGATCATCTCCGCGGCGAGCGGCCGTTCGCCGGCCTGGTCGCCACCATGCGCCGGCTGGTGGTGGGCCTGGGCTGGCTGGCGGTGGCCGGCCTGCTGGCCATCGCGGTCTGGGGCTTCGATCCGGCCGATCCGTCCTTCAACACCGCCACCAGTGCCGCCCCCGCCAACCCGCTGGACCTGTTCGGCGCCTATGCCGCGGACCTCGTGCTGCAGCTGTTCGGCGTGGCGGTGTGGCTGCCGATCGCCGTGTTCGCGGTCTGGGGGATCCGTCTCGTCGCGGACAAGCCCTTCTACAGCGTGCTGCTCCCGCCCACGGCCCTGCCGATGGCGCTGTTGGGTCTGTGCGCCTTCCTGGCGACCCAGCCCCAGCCAGACGCGGCGAGCTGGCCGCTGCGGGTAGGCCTTGGCGGCTTTGTCGGGCGCTTCCTCCACGAGACCCTGCACCCGATGGTGGGCGGCGTGCTCTACGGCTGGGGGGCCGTTCTGCTCACCCTGGCAGCCGGCATCCTGGCCTTCGGCATTCCGCTGACCGATGGTCGCTGGAAGCTGTTCGGCCTGGCGCGGCCAAGGAGCCGGCGGCATCATCTCGAGCGCAAGCAGCAGCCCGGGCCCTCGTTCCTCGCCAGGCTGTCCCTGCCGCGCCTGCCCGCCATCGGCGGCAGGACAATCGCAGGTGCGAACGTCGTCTGCGGCCTAATCGCTCAGGTTCGGGGGCGGGTTGCGGCCCTGTTTCGCACGAACGAACCCGAGAAGCCGGTGCGCCCCCGCCGCCCGGGCGTCCGCCGTCCCGAGCCCGACAGCTACGACGACGACACGAACGAACCCGAGCAGGAACTGGCGAAGCCCACCCGTGGCCGTGGCCGGACCGCCAGTGCTCCGCCCGAGCCGGTGCAACCGGATCCACGCGATTACATGAACGAACCCGAGGATGACGACGAGGACGAGGATGACCTCATCCCGTTCCCGCCCCCCGCCAAGGGTGGTGGTGGCCGTGCGTCCATCCCGGCGCCCGCCGCCAAGACGACGGTGGCGGTGCTGCGGCCATCCGATCCTGCGCGCACCGCCGCGTCGGACGACGGCTTCGAGCTTCCCGACCTGGAGTTTCTGACGCCGCCCAAGCACAAGCCGAACGCGGCAATCACCAAGGAGAAGCTGCACGAGACCAGCCGCCAGCTGGAAACCGTGCTGGACGATTTCGGCGTGCGCGGCGAGATCACCGATGCCAAGCCCGGCCCGGTTGTCACCCTCTACGAGCTGGAGCCTGCCCCCGGCACCCGGGCGGCGCGCGTCATCAGCCTTGCCGACGACATCGCCCGCTCGCTCTGCGCCCTTTCGGTCCGCGTCGCCACTGTGCCCGGCCGCAACGTGATCGGCGTCGAGCTGCCGAACGATGTCCGTGAGACGGTGTTCCTGAAGGAGCTGCTGGACAGCCCGCAGTTCACGGAGACCTCGGCCCGCCTGGCCCTGGCACTCGGCAAGGACATCTCCGGCAAGCCGATCATGGTCGACCTTGCCCGGATGCCGCATCTCCTGATCGCCGGCACCACCGGTGCCGGCAAGTCGGTTGCCATCAACGCCATGATCCTCTCGCTGCTCTACCGGCTGACGCCCAAGCAGTGCCGGATCATCATGATCGACCCCAAGGTCATCGAGCTCTCGGTCTACGACCACATCCCGCACCTCCTGGCCCCGGTCGTCACCGAGCCCGGCAAGGCGGTGGTGGCGCTCAAATGGGTCGTCAGGCAGATGGACGAGCGCTACCGGCTCATGTCGCACCTGGGTGTCCGCGACATCTTCGCCTTCAACCGGCGGATCGAGGCGGCCAAGGCGCAGGGCGAGACACTGAACCGGCGCGTACGCACCGGCTTCGAACCCAACACCGGGGCGCCGACCTTCGAGGACCAGCCGATCGAGATGAAGTCGCTGCCGCTGATCGTCGTCATCGTCGACGAGGTGGCCGACCTCATGCTCACCGCCGGCAAGGAGATCGAGAACGCGATCCAGCGCCTCTCGCAAAAGGCCCGCGCCGCCGGCATCCACCTGATCGTCGCAACGCAGCGCCCCTCGGTCGACGTGCTGACCGGTGTCATCAAGGCGAACCTGCCGTCCCGGATCTCCTTCCGGGTGTCGTCCAAGATCGACAGCCGCACCATCCTGAGCGAGCCGGGTGCCGAGCAGTTGCTGGGCCAGGGCGACATGCTGTTCATGATGCCGGGGGACCGGATCCTGCGCATCCATGGCCCGCTCGTGACCGACGACGACGTTGCGCGGGTGGTGACCCACCTGAAGGCGCAGGGCGAGCCCGATTATGTCGATGCGGTGACCGACGACGTGGCCGCCGAGGAGGGCGGCAGCGGTGGCGACGGGAACGGCCCGCAGGGTGCCATGTTCGGTTCAGGCGGCGAGGCCGGCGGCGACGCCATGTACCAGGAAGCGATCAAGGTCGTTGCGCGCGACGGGAAGGCCTCCACATCTTATCTGCAGCGCAAGCTCAACATCGGCTACAACACGGCTGCCAAGCTGATCGAGCGGATGGAGCAGGATCGACTGATCACGCCCGCCGACCATGTCGGGCGCCGCCAGGTCCTGATGGGCCGTGGCGGGGTGGATGGCGACGAGCCTACGGAATTCTGATCCCCCTGGCAGGGTCCGGGAGGGGTCGTGCAGGAAGGATGAACGTTGACGTCACGACGTCTGTTTCTTTCGACGGTGCTGGCAGGTCTGGCGGTACCGGTCCTCGCTGAAGCGGCGCTCACGGCGGCCGAGCAGGCAGCGGTGGATTCGGTCACCAGATGGATGCGCGGCCTGAAGACGCTGACCGCGACCTTCGTCCAGATCGCCCCTGACGGCGCGTTCACGACCGGGCGCCTCTGGATCCAGCGGCCGGGCCAGATGCGGATGCAGTACGATCCGCCCGCCGATATCCTCCTGGTGACCACGGACTGGCGGCTCGTCTTCTACGACGCCAAGGTCAAGCAGGTGAACTACATCCCGGTGGGTGAGACCCCCATCGGCTTCCTCCTGTCGGAGAATCCCGACTTCGGCAAGGAGGTGCTGATCCGCAAGGTCCGCGTGGCCGGCGGCGAGATCGCGATTACCGCCTATCGCAAGGGCAACGAGGGCCAGGGCTCGGTGGAACTGGTCTTTGCCCAAAAGCCGGTCGAGCTGCGTCGCTGGACGGTCCTCGACCCGGGCGGTACCAAGACCGTGGTGACGCTCTCGGACGTGCAGACCGACCGGCGGATCGACCAGGCCCTGTTCACCTGGCGCGACCCGCAGCTGTTCGGCTATCCCGAGCTGAACTGACGCACGCGCCCCGATGAACGACCTGCTCCTTCTCTTTGGCCTGTTCGCCAGCGCGTTCAGTTCCGCCACCATCCTGCCCGGCAGCTCCGAGGTCGTGATGCTGGGCCTGATGACCCAGGGCCTCAGCGTGCTGTCGCTCTGGGTGGTGGCGACCATCGGCAACCTGGCAGGATCGGTCCTGTCCTGGTGGATGGGTACCGCGCTCCTGCGCTTTCAGGACCGTCGCTGGTTCCCGGTGGGTCCGGACAAGCTGGAGCGCGCGCAGCACTGGTTCGCCCGCTGGGGCAAGCCGGCCCTGCTGTTGACCTGGCTGCCTGGCGTGGGCGACGCGCTCTCGATCGCGGCCGGCACGCTGCGCGTTCATCTGGCGACCTTCGTGCTGCTGGTCGGCTTCGCCAAGGGGGCACGCTATGCCCTCGTGCTGGGCGGTGCTGACTGGCTGGGCGTCGACCAGATCTTCAACTGACCGGTGTGCCGTGGCATCAGGGAGCCCCCGCTCCAGGAGACATCCTCATGCAGCTGATCACCCTGCCGCTCAGCCCCTTCGGGCGGAAGGCTCATATCGTCGCCCTGGAGAAGGGGCTGGACCTGGAGATCGTGGCGCCTCCGTCCGGACTGGATCCGAGCGTGGCTGCGAAGAACCCGCTCGCGAAAGTGCCTGTCCTGGCACTCGCGACCGGTGACGCACTCTACGACAGCCCGGTGATCTGCGAATATTTCGACACGATCGGCAATGGGGCGCTGCTGATCCCCACCGGCGACGAGCGCTGGCCGGTGTTGCGTCGCATGGCCCTGGCCGACGGGATCATGGACGCGGCCGTGGCAGCGCGGCAGGAGAGCATCAGGCCGGACGGCGAGCGGTCACAGGCTTTCATGGATAAGCAGCGCCAGTCGATCGTCCGTTCGGTGGATGCGGCTGCCGGCGAGCTGCAGAGCTTTGCAGGACAGTTGCGGCTGGACTCGATCGCGATGGCGGTGGCCCTGACCTATCTGGACGTCCGCCATCCCGGCATCGACTGGCGATCGAGGGCGCCCGAGCTCGACCGCTGGCATGCGGAGATGGAAAAGCGGCCCTCGTTCGCGGCCACCAAGCCCGCGGCCTGAACCTCAGCTCTCCTGGCGTCGGCCGAGCAGGTCGCCCGACGCCAGGAGCGAGCCCCCCACGATCAACAGGGCGGCGAGCAACAGCCGCCATGACGGTTCGGCCCGACCCATGACGAGGAGCAGGAGCGTGCCGATCAGCGGGCCTGCATAGGCCGCTGCACCGAGCACGCGGATGTCACCGCTCTTGGTGCCCCGATCCCACAGCAGAAATGCCAGGCCGACCGGCCCCAGGCCCAACAGGACCAGCATCGCCCATCCGTGGCCTTGCGGGAGGACCGGCTGTTCCACGAGCAAGGAAGCGGCCAGCGAAAGGACTGCCGTGGCCAGGCAGAAGCCAATCACCGCGTCCGACGACGTGGCCGCCGCAAAACGTCGGTTCAGGATGGAGTAGCCGGACCAGATCAGGGCGGCCGCGAGCGCACACAGCCAGCCGGCCAAGCTTCCCCCGCCTCCGATCTCGCCCCTGCCGAGCACGATCAGGCTGGTGCCGCCCAGCCCGAGCAGCGCCCCGACGACATGCCTTGGCAGGAGTCGCTCGCCCGGAAGCAGGGCAGAGAACAGTACGATCAGGAGTGGCCAGAGGTTGATGACCAGCAGGGCATCGACCGGCGGAAGCAGCTTCAGCGCCGTGAAATAGACGGCATGGTACCCGAAGAAGCCGCCGACGCCGATCGCCCAGGCGAGCGGCGTGGCCTGGAAGCCCCGCGTCGCCGGCTGCCCGCGCACGAGCAGCGCTCCCATCAGGAACACCCCGCCAATCAGGAACGCGGCGCCCGTCAGGAGAAATGGCGGCACGCCGTCGAGGGCCACCCCGAGCGGCGCCAGCGTCGCCCACAACAGGATGGCGCCCATGCCGATCAGCGTGCCAGGGCGGCGGTCGGGCATTTCGCCATGGTGACGTGTGGTACTGCCAGCGCCTATGGTTGACGCAGATGGACCCGCCTCGGAGACCGACATGCTCTTCATCATCCGTGCCGAAGACAAGCCCGGCGCCCTCGCGCGCCGCATGGAAGTCCGGCCTACTCACCTCGCCTACTTGCAGTCCAGGATGGAGGTGATCAAGGTCGCCGGCGCCACGCTGGACGAGAAGGGCGATCCAATGGGCAGCGTGCTCATCGTGGACGTGGCCGACAAGGCAGAAGCGGAAGCCTTTGCCAAGGCCGACCCATTCTCGGTCGAAGGCGTGTTTGCTTCCTTCACGGTCACTCCCTATCGCGCCGCACTGGGCGCCTGGATGGCCTGATCGACGTCATGGCACACTGGCTGATGAAGACGGAGCCGGAGGACTATTCCTGGGAGCGGCTGGTTGCGGACGGCGAGACAATCTGGTCCGGCGTGCGCAACCATCAGGCCGCCCGCAACATGCGGTCGATGGCGCTGGGCGAGGAGGTCTTCTTCTATCGCTCGGTCGTCCAGCCGGCGGTGCTCGGGATCATGAGGGTATCGCAGACCTGGTACGACGACCCGGACAACCCGCCATGGTGCCTGGTGAAGCTGCAGCCGGTCCGCAGGCTGCCGAACGAGGTGCTTCTCTCGGCGATCAAGGCAGAGGCTGCCCTGGCGGACATCGCCCTCATCCGGCAGTCCCGCCTCTCGGTGACGCCGGTCAGCGACGAGCACTGGCAACTGATCCTGGAGCTGAGCGACGGGTCAAGGTGACCTGCGCCGACATCCCTCGCCCTACCACGCGATGAGAAGCCTGCACCCCTGGTTCGTCACCGTCCTGCCAGCCTTGGTGGTTGGCGGCATTGGGGGAGGCCTGTTCGCCATCGCGCACGTTCCGCTCGCCTGGATGCTGGGTGCCCTGTTCGCGACGACGCTGGCCGCGTTGGCCGGCTACCGCATGGTCGTCCCGGCATCGCTGCGTTCGCCGTTCGTGGTCGTGCTGGGTGTGCTGGTCGGATCCTGGTTCGCACCCGACATGATGGGGCATGTGGTGCGATGGTGGCCGAGCCTCCTGGCACTCCTGCCCTACATCGCCCTCGTGACCCTGGTGACGACGCTCTGCTTCGTGCGGATCAGCCGCTACGACCCGGTCACGGCGTTCTTCTGCTCCGCTCCGGGCGGGTTCTCGGAGATGGTGGTGGCAGGCGAACGGGCCGGCGGCGACTTGCGGCGGATCGCCCTGATCCACGCCATCCGTGTGCTGATCGTGGTGAGCGTCCTGCCGGTCTTCGCCTGGCTGGTGGAGGCGGAAACGGCGGGTGTCACCGGTCCAGCCCTGCCGTCGGCTGGTCTTCGCGATCTGGTCCTGCTCGCGGGTTGCGGTACGGTCGGCGGCGTGGCCGGCGCCATCCTGCGACTACCGGCAGGCCCCCTCCTTGGCGCCATGGTGGCGAGCGGTGCCGCCCACATGGCGGGGCTAGTGCAGGGTGCCCCACCCGACTGGAGCGTGGCAGCGGCGCAGGTGGTCATCGGCGCGGCGGCAGGTTGCCGCTTCACCGGCACCGACCCACGCATGATCCTGCGCACCCTGGGGGAAAGCGTCCTGTCGACGACCCTCATGCTGCTGTTGGCAGCTGCCGCGGCTCTCCTGCTCCATCTGGCCACCGGGCTGCCGTTCGCGGCGCTGCTCCTGGCCTTCATTCCCGGTGGCCTCGCCGAGACCAGCCTCATCGCCATCGTGCTCGCCGTCGATCCGGCCTTCGTGGCTACCCACCACGTACTACGGATCGCGGTCATCGTGCTGGCCGTCCCGTGGGCATGGCGGATCTATCGGCGCCTTGCCTGGGGCGGGGCGCCGCCAGTCTAGCTGTACAATCCCGGGATGTGGTGTGCCGGTTCGAGCCTGAACCCATCCGGCTCTTTGGCCCAGGTCTGACAGATGAACTCGCAGGGTGTGAGGCCGCGCAGGGTCGTCAGGCGCCGGGCGTGGCAGCAGGCGGCAACGAAGAATTGCAGGTATGCCCTTGGCTGGTCGTGGCAGCGCTTGACCGTCGCGTCCTTGATCGGGCGGTTCATTGGCAGGGCCTGCCAGTTGGTCCACCATCCAGCATCAGCCGGATGATCCGCATCTCGAAGATGACCGGTTCAGCAGAGTCGGGAGGGGATGGTCCACCTTGGTCAGCCGGTGGTCGATGCCGTCGCACAGCGCTCATCGAAGACGTGCTGGATTTCCCAGATGTCCTGCGGCAAGGCGTGAACTGGACTCCGTTGCCGGTCAGCGGATCTGGGCCTTTGTCGGGCATGCCGGCGGATCGCTGCGCGATGGTGTGGATGCGCCCGAGCACGGCCAGGATCAGGTCGCGCGGGAACGGAGCGGCCTCCATCTTGCCCGTACGCTCCACGAGTTGGGCAAAGGCGAGCTTCTCGTCTTGCCGCCGCCAGGGCCTGCTGGCGGCTGATCGCCACGAACAGGCTCAGCTTGTCCACTTCAGTTCAGATCGCGGCCAGTTCGATGTGGACTTAGAGCCCTTAACAAAACCACCTCGTCACGACCTTGAGGCAGATCAGGCTGGCGGCGAGCAGGTGGAAGCCCTGGAGAATGTCGAGGCGCCGCTCGTAGCGGACGGTGAGCCTGCGAAAGCGGCTGAACCAGGCCAAGGTCCGCTCGATCACCCACCGGTGCCGGCCAAGCTTCTCGCTGCTCTCGATCCCGCGCCTGGCGATCCTGGGCACGATCTGGCGTCGGCGCAGTGCTGCGCGGCAGAAGTCGAAGTCGTGGCCTTTGTCGGCATGCAGCTTGGTCGGTCGCTTTCTTGGCCGTCCTGCACATTGCCGTACCGGCGGCACCGCCTCGATCAGCGGTGTGAGGAGCTTGCTGTCGTGCCGGTTCGCCGCCGTGAGCAGAAGCGCAAGCGGGATGCCGTGGCCGTCGACAAGGAGGTGGCGCTTGGAGCCAGGTCTGCCGCGGTCGGTCGGGTTCGGCCCGGTCGCTTCGCCCCCTTTTTCGCCGCGAACGAGGCACTGTCGACCGCTGCCCGACTCCAATCGATGGCGTTGGCCCTGCCCAGCCGATCCAGCAGTACGCGGTGCAGCCGCGCCCATACCCCAGCCGCTTGCCAGTCGCGCAGCCTGCGCCAGCAGGTCATACCCGACCCGCAACCCATCTCCTTGGGCAGATAGGCCCAGAGATGACCAGTAGGCCATCTCTCCATCCACAGCGTGGTCGGCGTCAGCAAGACGCCGACGGGCCAAGGCCGGTGCGCAGCACGAACACGATGCCTTCCAGCGCTCTGCGATCATCAACAGGCGGACGGCCACCTCTTGGCCGCGGCCCACGCGCGGGGAGGAGCGGCTCGACCAACCGCCATAGCTCGTCGGAAACCAGAGGGTCTTTCATCCGGCCATTTCAGCGCAGCTTGCTCCCATGCCCACCAGGTTCTGTTATGCGCTCTAAGCCCGATCCCCCGGAGGGCTGTCAGCACAGCTGACAGGGCTCGCAGGCCACCCAGGATGCGCCTCCAGATGCCGGCTGAGTGCATAGCTTCAGCCCGCTCCCTCGGAGACACGGTATTGCCGGTCAAGCGGGTGGCGGGTCGGCTGCTCCGGGGTGGAACGCCTTTGGTGGGCGGATGACGGCTTGCGCCCACGACCAGCAGCCTTGGAGTTGCCGGCGGTCGCCGGGATGCTGGCGTCTGCAT
>NZ_DATAGQ010000195.1:0-15672 GCF_036263595.1 Geminicoccus sp.
CGGCTGCCCCGTCGGCGCCCGGCGCATCGGCTGCAGGAGCACCTCGATCGGCACCCAGTCGACCTGCGCCCTGATCCGCTCCAGCCGCTGGTTGCTGCCAAAGGCCGCCGGCAACAGGGCTTCCACCAGGCTCACCTGACCACCGCCATGCGCACCATCGGCCGCCTCCGTCCTGATGGGCAGGATCGAATCACAGCAGCACAGCCAAGGCCAGGGTTTCGCGGCAGTCTCTTAAGAAGGCCTTGGATGCGGCACGGGCAAAAGCCAGTCACGCAGCTGCCGTCGTGGAACGGTCGAAGGGACGGTTCACGACGAGGACCATCGCCTGCACGCTGGAAGTTACCCGCTCGAACTTGGCCGAACGCCAGGTGCATAAATCGTCCATCTGCATTCCATTTTCGTCTATGCAATCCTCTATCTTCATAGTAATATCTTCTAAACTAGACTTTATAAATATTTATACCTATTGTTACAAGCAATAACAACAACTTTTCCTAAAATTTATATGTTGATATATGTAAAAACGAAATATTATTGACAATATTCGGAAACTGAAGTGACATTCAAACTATCCGATTCCATCTGGTTTCGTCCATATATTGTATTGGTTCTGATGAACATCCTCGTCGTCGTCGGGGGGGTGTGGTTCAGTCGCATCGTCAAAAGTCAGTATGCGCAGTCCGTGCAGATCAATCAGGACTGGGTCGAGCGGCTTTCCCACTACGTGGATCTCGTCCAGTTCGCAGCAGCGGTCAATGCGCCGGGCAATGACGTGTTCGATACGCTTGCCATTGATGCCGAGGAGGCCCAGCGCGACCAGGCGCTTGCTGCATTCGATCAGGCGATGAAGCAGGCGCGTGACGGTCTTCTCAATGCACCTGAGCATGCCCGGACCCTGCTTCCGTGGCTGGATGCGACTGAAGAGCTGATGGCCCGGATGGTCGCCGACTCCAGGGAGATCTTCTTTCATCTTCGTCGTGGAGATACGGCGCGCGCCGCTGCGTTCATGGCAGGCATGGACCGTCAGTACGCGCAGATCGCCGCTGCGATGAGCACGCTCAGCAAACAGGTCGGCCTCTTGCAGACCTACGCGTTCAACGAGCAGGTACATGCGCTGGAGCGCATGGAGATGCTGGAGATCTGGATCGCAGTATTGCTGGTCATCATGGTCACCAGTGCAACGATCTGCGGCTACAAGGCGGTCCGCCGCCTTCACGAGAGCGAGGCTGAGCTTGCGCGCGCGCGCGATGCCGCCAACGCAGCAAGCAAGGCAAAGTCAGACTTTCTTGCCGTCATCTCCCACGAGATCCGCACGCCGCTTACCACCGTCCTGGGATCCGCCGATCTCCTGTCCACTGTCGACTTGCCCGAAAAGCCACTGAGCTACGTCCATGCCATCCAGGCATCGGGCCGGCATCTTCTGGCCATCGTCAACGATGTGCTGGACTTCTCCAAGATCGAGGCGGCTGGCGTCCATTTCGAGAAGGTCGATTTCCGCCTGCAGTCGGTGCTCGAACATGTCCAATGGTTGATGGCTCCCGCGGCAGCCGAGCGTGGCCTCCATTTCGAGGTGACCGATACGTCCGATCCTCATCGGGTCTTGCAAGGTGACCCCACCCGTCTTCGGCAGATTCTACTCAATCTTGTCAGCAACGCGATCAAGTTCACCCATGAAGGCAGCGTCCGGGTCAGTGTAGGGGAAGTTCCAAGGTGGCCCGATCATGTTCGACTGCAGGTGGAGGTCAAGGACACCGGGATCGGGATCCCGCTCGACAAGCAGGCTAAGCTGTTTGATCCATTTTGCGATGCTGCTGCTGAAACGGCTCGGTCCTATGGAGGAACGGGACTGGGCCTGGCGATCTGCAAGCGGCTGATCGATGCAATGGGAGGGACGATCAACCTCGAAAGCGCATCTGGCCAGGGCAGCCGCTTCTGGTTCGAGATCGAGTTTCCCTTAGGCGATCCTGCCGGCGTTGAGGAAAAGATCGTCTTTGGCCCAGTCGGGAGCGCCAAGCTCCGGATCCTGCTGGCGGAAGATGCCGAGCTCAACCGGCATCTTCTGGAGGAGGTGTTGAGCCAGCAGGGCCATCAGGTGACGTGCGTCGTGAACGGTGCTGAGGCGCTTGCCTTGATCCAGCGCCAGCCATTCGACGTCATTGTCATGGATGTGCAGATGCCGGTGCTGGACGGGATCGAGGCGACCCGGCGCATCCGGGCTCTTGCTCCGCCGCTGGCCGGCACGCCGATCGTAGGCCTGACGGCCAATGTGCTGGACGAGACGCGACTGCGCTGCTTGCAGGCCGGCATGAACCGGTGCTTGCCCAAGCCATGCAGTTGGCCCGAACTGTTCACGGCCTTGCTTCAGGTTGCAAGCAGACCGGACGACACGATTGTCAGCCATCGGGACGAAGCTCCGTCGGATGTCCCTCTGTTCGACCGGTTCGGGCTCAATCTTGCAGCCAGCCAAGCCGCCAAAGATCTCCTTCCGCAGGTCATCGAGGAGGCGCTCCGGGTTTGCGCGCAACTACGGCTAGCGCCAGCTTCGCCTGAAGAGATGCGTCAAGAAGCACATAAGCTGAAAGGTACCGCCGGACTGTTCGGGCTCAGGCGCATCAGGCTGGCTGCCATCGAGCTTCACGCGGCAGCCTCCAAGCCCGACGAGGTGCCAAAAGCGCTGGATCATCTGTCCGCTGCCGTGGACGCCACACGTGATGAGCTGGCCGACAGTGGCCTGATCGTCGGCGAGGCCGGTCAGGCTGGGGCGGATCGAACGGGTGAGGGTGGGCCGGAAGACGGCTCAGATCAACAGGGCAGTCCGTCCAACCCCGCCGTATCCGCTCATTCAAGGTAAGCTCGCAGTGACGATACGCATCATCGTGGCCGACGATCATCCGGTAGTTCTGGAAGGGGTGGTGCGCCTCCTGGAACGCGAGGCCGACCTGGAAGTCGTGGCGCGCTGCGCCTCCAGCGACGCGGCTCTCCTTGCGCTACGCGAGCATCGTCCAGACGTCATGCTGCTCGACGTGAACATGCCGAAGGTCAACGGCATCGACATGCTGCGCAAGGCATCGGACGAGGGCCTGCAGTCGCGGGTCATCCTGTTGACTGCTGGCCTCAGCGAGGATCAGCTCCTGGAGGCTGTGCGGCTGGGTGTCAGGGGTGTCGTGCTCAAGGACGCTGCACCGGATGTACTGATACGTGCCATTCGCACCGTCCAAGGTGGCGGACAGTGGCTGGAGCCACATTTTGCCGCTGCGACCTTCGAGCAGCTCCTGGCGCGCGAAGCTCAAAAGCAGCAATCACCCAATCCTCTGTCCCGGCGTGAACTGGAGCTGGTCCAGCTGGTGATGCAAGGGCTACGCAACAAGGAGGTAGCGTTCAGGCTCGGCATCACCGAAGGAACCGTGAAGATCCACCTGCACCGGATCTACGAGAAGCTAGGAGTGAGCAGTCGGATGGATCTGGCCAACTATGTGCGCAAGCACCTGACGCAGGCATCGCCTCGATGAAATGGCTGAGCCGAACAATCCCAAAGGGTTCTGAACAAAAACATGATTACTGCGTGGGCCCTGCCGACACATCAGGCGACCACGGAAAAATGGGTCTCACATTTGACGACTTGATATCATCATCAACGGTCAGCCGCTGGCGTCCTGATCTAGCGCATTCCTCTGAGGGTCTGCGCGAGAGGGAAACCAACTAGGCCATCCGAGCGACGATCATCTGTCCTCGATCCGTGCTATCTCCAGCTCGTCAAAGCGAGCATGGACTTCACGGACAAGCTCCTGATCCATGGGAGCGGCCACCAGCAGGACGCTCGCGCGAAAGTTCGGCGCCATGCCAAGCAGTCCGTCCTCGCCCGGAAATGGCAGTTGCCCTGTCAGGCTGTCTCCTGCCGTAAGCCGAGCATTGGTGGTGAAGACGACTTCTTGCTGGCTCACGATCTGTGTCATGCCGGTACCGCCTTCGAAGTTGATCGGCAATTCCACCAGATGGCGGGTCATGATTTTTTGTCTTTTTGCGAGGGCTGGTTCGTTGTCGTCACAATAAATATAGATACGGCACAGCGCAATCCGACAATCGTTCAGCAGAGACTATAACTTTGGTAAGATATACTGCTGAAACTTCAGCTACATAGCTAGAAAGTTACCGGAAGGACATCCGAGGATATCCAGGGTTGAAATCACGACAACACGGCGTCATTCATCGTCGGCCCGCGACGGGCACCCACATCAGAGTTTATAATTTTTGCAGAAGGCTTTGATACGCCTAAAGCATCCATAACAGCACCTCCACTGGCGCTGTCGCAGCATCGCAAAGCTTGGGTAAAATGTCTCAGTCGCCGGTCAATAATGACATCATCCGACTGTCCGCCAATCAAGACAAATCTCTAATTATATACCATCTGATATAAGATGCATCTATCGAGTGGTCAGAAAGTTATATAACCGCTGCCAACTACAGTTATAGAAGATTTGATCGAAGGTTAAATTGCGGCATTTCGTTAAAAGTTTATACAAATCTCGCAAGGAATGCCGCCAAACCAGGTCAGCCGATCCTTCTGATCCACGAGCTGATGCAACATAGGCGGCCCCCTTGACCTAAGGGCTTGGGTAAATATGAACCTGGAGCATCTCAATGCTTCGACGACGTATGTTTGCAGGCGGGATGGGTGCAGCCACTATCGCGGCAGCCGCCCTGACGGTACCGGCCGTGCGTCAGGGAGCGCAGGCCAAGTCGTTGGGCATTCCTGACATCGAGGTGACGGATCAGGACGGGCGGGCCTATCGGTTCTATTCCGACCTGATCCATGACCAGGTCGTGATGATCAATTTCTTCTTTCAGAGCTGCGGCGAGACCTGTCCCCTGGTCACGCAGAATCTGCGTCTGGTGCAGGACCTGCTGGCTGCACGGATGGGGCGTGACATCTTCATGTACTCTATCACACTACAGCCAATATTCGACCAGCCGCACATACTCAAGGATTATGCGAAACTCTGGGAGGTGCGGCCCGGCTGGAAGTTCCTGACGGGGGAACCCGAGAAGATCGAGCAGTTGCGTCGATCCTTGGGCTTCGCAAGCCTGGACCCGGATTATGACCTAATCCTGGACAACCACACCGGCACACTGCGCTACGGCAATGCCCGCCTCAACCGCTGGGCCGCCACGCCAGCACTGGCGCGGCCAGAGTGGATTGCAAAGGCGGTCACGTCCCTCACCGGCCAACCGTTGGCCTGAAGCTGCGACGCAGAACAAGCCACTCGAAGACGCCGGGTTCATCCGCCTGCATTGGATGGGGGTTGGAACAATGTCAAACAAGCTCGACGCAAGACGCGCGGTCGAACTCCGCAACCAGCTCCAGGCCGCCAGGTTCAGCCGCCGCGAGCTCGCCAAGCTCGGCCTCATTGCCGGCGGAGCATACTGGCTGAAGGGCGCCTCATTGCGTTCGGCCCTGGCCGCCAGTGCAGCCAGCCCGAGGACCACGCCGTGGCAGGAGCCACTGCCGATTCCGAGCCCGGCGGAAGAAGATTCCAGCGACGCTTATCCCTATAGCGAGGCCGAACATCAATACTGCGCTAATCGCTTCAAGATGAAGCGTTGGATCCACCTGCGGGTCAGGGAGCGCAGCCACGAGTTCGCCCCCGGCCTGGAGAGCAAGGTCTGGTCCTATGGCGATGAGTTCGGCGGTCCCTTGATCGACGTCCGCTACAACGAGCCGTTCTGCCTGCACATCGAGAACGACCTGCCGGCTGTCCAGGACCATTACGGGTTCGGCCATCCCGAGATCGCGCCCCACCTGCACAACTTCCATAGCGCGTCCGAAAGCGACGGTGGCCCGTGGAACTGGATCCACCCGAAGGGCAACAGCTTCGGCAAGCCGAACCTCCGGAACTTCCACTACTCCATGGCCCGGGCAGGGTTCGACAAGCAGAAGGGCATCCCGGCTAAGTGGATCGATCCGGTCTCCGGCGGCGATCTGCGCGAGACCCTCACCACCATGTTCATCCACGATCACCGCCCGGAGTTCACGGCCGCCAATGTGTACAAGGGCATGGTGGCGATGGTGCGGGCGTTCGACGAGAACGATACCGGCAACGAGAACACCGGCTGGCGGCTGCCGAGTGGTGCCTATGACGTACCGTTGATCCTGGCGGACAAGCAGTTCGATCCGGACACGGGCGAACTTGCCTTCAATCAGTTCTCGGTCGACGGCTGGCTCGGCGACAAGCTGACCGTGAACGGCAAGATCCAGCCCTACATGGATGTAAAGCGCCGCAAGTACCGCTTCCGCCTGCTGAACGGCGGGCCGTCGCGCTTCTACAACCTGCTGCTGCGCAAGGATGGAGTGAACCAGCCCTTCCACATCCTCAGCAAGAGCGGCAACCTCCTGCCGAGGACGCTCAAGGACGTCACCAGCGTCGACCTGTGGGTGGCCGAGCGCTCGGACATCGTCATCGACTTCAGAAGGTTCAAGAAGGGCGACAAGGTCTACTTGTGCAACAACCTGGTGATGATGGCGGATGGCCGCGGCATCGACCGGGGCAAGACCACCAACCCGGATTCGGTATCCAATCAGATCCTGGAGTTCCGCGTAGGTGCTGCGGCAGAGGATGCCAGCGTCGTTCCGGCCGCGTTCCGGCCATTGCCGGCGATCAACCTGAACGAGGTGGTGAAGGTCCGCGAGTGGGAACTCGGCCGCCTGAACGGCATGTGGCACATCAACGGCAAGTTCTGGGATCCCGACATCGACCATAGCCCGGAATTCATGATGAACCCGCCGAACCAGGTGCGCCGCAACTCGGCGGAGATCTGGCGCATCCGCAGCACCTCAGGTGGCTGGGACCATCCCATGCACATCCACTTCGAGGAGGGCCTGATCATGTCGATCAACGAACGCCAGGTCCTCGATGCCGACCGCTACCGGGCTGACATCTACCGATTCGGCGGCAACCAGCGGACCAGCGAGATGGAGATCTTCCTGCGTTTCCGCGATTTCCCGGATCCGGACTACAGCTATAAGTCAACAGATAGTGGCCGCTATGTCATGCACTGCCACAATACGATGCATGAAGATCACGCGATGATGGCAACCTGGAACATCGTCGACTGAACTGGCTGCTTAGCTGAATCCAGTGCTGAAGAACATTCAAAGCAGTCCTGCATAGCGTGCCGGACTAAGACAATACTCGTGCCTTGAGGAGGCTACTCATGATGCTCCGCAACCTCATGCTTGGCGCCGCAGCCATTGCTCTGGCGGCCATGGTCACGCCGGCAAATGCCCAACTCGCACCGGGCACCGTTGAGATCGAAGGGCCAATCTCGGATGTCAGCCTTGAGAGCGGCATCGACCAGACGAACCAAGGATCCCGAGAATATATCGGCTCCATCAAGATCATGGGGGTGAACGTCAAGGTCCTGAAGGGCGCCTTCGTCCACACACCAACCAACACCACGACGGTTACTCTTGCGGACTTCGCAGGAAGTGCCGAGCGTTTCCCGGGCCGTTCCTCCGGCGGATTTATCGGCGGCACGGGCATTATTGTCGGTGAGAGCATCAACGGTCAAGTCTATGCAAACGACGTATTCAGCGACCTGTTCGAGCATGTGGTCGTTGGCGAGGCGACGGCTCCTGTCATCATCAACGACCAAGTAAGTCGTTCCACCGTCAACGGGATGATCATCCGCCGTTCCACCGATTCAAGAATGCCTGCCGGTCCCGCCATCAACGGTCTGGGCCTCAGGATCGATGCCGATGCGATCACCGAAGGCACGCTGGTGGCTGCGGAAGGATATTATGTGCCCGGCCAGAATACGCTCTGGTACCACACGCTTGAGGCCGACGGCGCGCCGCTGCTCAGGCCCACGGCTACACAGGTTGGTATTCTGCGCGCGGACTGCCGGATCCGGGGCGGAGGCCGGGACGAGATCCAGGTCCTGGGAGGTGTCGCCAATCCGGCCAATGCCACGGTCCAGATACGCATTCCGGATCCAACGCCAGCTAATCCCAATCGGTTCGTCACGATCGGCTTGGTGACGGCGGTACCCGATCCGGCAACGAGCAGCCCGGTACAGGGACAATTCCGTGCAGACTTCCGGAACCTGACGATCCCGGACGGTGTGTGCCCGTCGATCGTCCGTGCCGTGGTTCCGGTGGGCACCGGCTCTCCGCCAGCAGCGACGCAGGCAGTCGCCACGGCCGACATGGACGGCCGCTGAGAGCCGCGCAGAGCACCACCGGCTCTGGGGGAAACCGGTGGTGCTCCTGCATCGTCGACGCGAGCACAGGATCAGAAATCAGATGGCCGGACAGCACGTCGTTGTCGGCGCAGCCCTCCTGCTCGGCGGGATGGCGGCCGGGTTCCTGCCCTTGGTCGGGCAGGCTCAAGAAGTTGCCGAGGTTGAGGAAGAGCCCGCCGAGGCGGGAGCAATGCTCGGCTCCCTGCGCGGCCTGAGGCCGCCAGCTCCACCGGCCACCGAGTACAACGCCCTGGTCAAGGACCGGAACTGGCTGATCGTGCTCGGCAAGGCGCTCTACTGGGACAGCGCGGTCGGCAGCGACGGCCAAGCCTGCGCCAGCTGCCACTTCCACGCAGGTGCTGACCCACGCCTGGTCAACCAGCTTTCGCCCGGGCTGCTGAACCAGCCTTTCGCCGATGACAAGTTCGGCGGGCTTGGTGCCGGGGCAGGCCTGACGCGGGGCGGCCTCCTGAGTGGCAGCGGTAAGAAGGCCGGCACCAACATAGAGCTGGAGGCCAGCGACTTTCCATTCCACCAGCTCGCCGAGCCAACCGACCGGAACTCGGCCATTCTCTACGAAACCAACGATGCCGTCTCGTCGCAAGGCTCCTTCGACGGCACGCTGCTGAGCGTTCCGCGCCAGCTCAAGTTCCGTACCCGCACACGCGACTTCTGCATGCGGGGTCAGGACACGATCTTCCAGGCCACGATCAATGGGCAGGTAAAGCAGGTCCGCAAGGTGGCACCGCGCAACTCGCCCACCGTGATCAACGCAGCGTTCAACTTCCGCAATTTCTGGGACGGCCGCGCCAACAACGTCTTCAACGGCGTCGGCGTGTTCGGCAGGCGAGAGACGCTGCTCGATCCGGCCGCGCGCATCCTGGTGCTGGACAGTTCAGGCAACCCCGTTCTCCAGCCGCTGGCGCTGCGCAACATGAGCCTGGCGTCACAGGCTGCAGGCCCACCCAACAGCGATGTCGAGATGGCCTGTGCAGACAACAAGTTCGCATCGATCGGGCGCAAGCTGCTTACCCAGACGGCCCTTGTCGGCCAGACGATCGACGAGACCGACAGCGTGTTCGGCGTTCTCTCACCGACAGGCAAGCAGATCCGCGCCGCCGGCAAGGGCTTGAAGCAGACCTACCGGATGCTCCTGCAGAAGGCCTTCCAGGAACATCTTTGGGCCGGATCAGGCAAGTACGTGATCAGCGAGGAAGGGCAGCTGCAGGCGTCCGATACCGGCTATACCCAGGATGAGCTCAACTTCGCCCTGTTCTTCGGCATGGCGATCGACGCTTACGAGCGCACGCTGATCTCGGGCCAGTCGCCCTTCGACCGGTATGCCGAGGGCAGGGTCGACGCGCTGAACGCGCAGCAGAAAGCCGGCCTGGAGCTGTTCCAGGGCAAGGCCAGGTGCGCAGCCTGCCATAACGGGCCTCTGTTCACCAACGCAGCGATGCCGCCTCGGCAGCGCAAGGAGCTGATCGAGAACATGCCGATGGCCGATAGTGGCCAGGCCCTCTATGACGGCGGCTTCTACAATATCGGTGTGCGGCCGACCCACGAGGATGTCGGGCTCGGTGGTAACGTCATGGGGTATCCCTTGTCGTTCACCCGTCAGTACGTGAACGGCAAAAGGGTCGACAGCTTTCCTGCGCCCTTGGGCGGCAAGCTTGACCGCGTGGCTGTGGACGGCTCGTTCAAGACGCCGACCTTGCGCAATGTCGCGCTGACCGCGCCCTACTTCCATCATGGCGGCGAGGCGACCTTGCGGGGCGTGGTCGAGTTCTACAATCGCGGTGGCAACCGGCGGGACCTGGCCGGTGGCGACACGACGGGCACCGGCCCACGCGGCCAGTCCACCCCGATCGGGCCGAACCAGGGCGGCAGCAATCTCGCCCCGGACATCACCCCGCTTAACCTGACCGACAGCGAGATGGATGCGCTGGTGGCGTTCATGAAGTCGCTGACCGATCGGCGCGTGGCCTGCCATGCCGCACCCTTCGACCATCCGGAACTGGTGGTGCCGAACGGTCATGTCGTCGGTGGCAACCGAGGCCGAGCAGCGGACGCCAAGCTCCGTCTCCTGCCCGCCGGCCGTGGCGGTTATGCGCCGGCCCTGTGCGACCCGAACACGGGCGACCTGTTCAAGCGCAACCTGATCGGCGGGATGCTGCAGCCGGTGCCTTGAGGTGCACGGTCACGCGAGCGGCATCTTCGTGGAGCGTGACCGCGCAACCGGCCGAGATGACGGATTTACCCTCAGATCATCCGCGCTCGCAAAGAGCTTGGCGATTTTCTGCCATGTCCGGCAAGCCGGCCCAATGGAGAACCATCATGTCAGCCAGGGCGATGTCGGCCAAAAAGACGCGAGGCCAGGGGCTGGCTCTTGCTCTTTCGCTGCCGCTGGTTCTCGGCGCTTTCCATCAGGCAGGGGCCGAACCTGCGGATGAGCCGCAGCGCTTCAAGCTGGTGTGTGGGAGTTCAGGCTCGTCGTCCTCGACCTGCCACTTCGGCTTTGCTGCCAGCAAGGTGACCATCGAGAAGCAGCTCTCATCAGCCGCCTGCATCGAGGACACGACCTGGCAGGCAACAGGCCGCTCGGTCACCGTGCACAATGGATGCGATGCCCGGTTCGAGGTCGAAACAGACACCAGACGCCCAAAGGTCGTCATCCTGACCGACATCGGTCAGGATCCGGACGATACCCAGTCCCTGATCAGAGCCCTGCTGCACGCCAATGATCTGAGCATAGAAGGGATCATTCCCACCTATCGGCCAGGTGGCCGGCTGGTGGCCAGCGACTTGGCCAAGCTCGTCATCAAGACCTACGGGAAGGATGTCGATCAGCTGCGGCAGCACGACATACGCTATCCCGATGCCGACGAGCTGCTCGCGCGCCTGAAGCCTGGCCATCCCTTCAACGACAAGATCGGGGCAGGCTATGACTCGCCTGGCTCCAAACATCTCGTGAAGGTGGTGGATGCCAGCGAGGAGCCGGTCTGGGTGCTGGTCTGGGGTGGCAGCCGCGAGCTTGCCCAGGCCGTCTACAAGGTACGCAACACCCGCTCGGACAAGGCCTTCCACGCGTTCATCGACAAGTTGCGGGTCTATGCGATTGCCTGGAGCCAATATTCACCGGAACCGGCCGAGTATCTTGCTGCCAATGCCAACGACCTGTTCTGGATCTCCAGTGCCTCCTACGACGGCAAGAAGAACGCCACGTTCCGCGGCATGTACATGCTGGGCGATCATTCCATGCAGGACCGGGCGTGGAAGAAGGAGTTCATCTTGAGCCGGGGCCAGCTCGGCAAGCTGTACCCGCTGACAACCACGGAGGACGGACTGAAGGAAGGCGACACGCCATCGCTCTTGCACGTCCTTCCGATCGGACTGAGCGATCCGGAGCGACCTGAGGAAGGTGGCTGGGGTGGGCGCTATGAGCAGGAGCCTGCCTATGCTCACATCACCCGCAACTTCTTCTCCAGCCGCGACGTGAAGGACTGGCTGGATGACCAGCGGGATCGGCGTGCTTCGGTAGCCCGCTGGCGGCCGGCGTTCCAGGCGGAGTTCGCGGCCAGGGCGGCGTGGCTGGAGTTGGACTATGACGATGCCAATCATCCGCCCATCGTGGCAATGGATGGTGAAACATCCCGCGCAGCCCGTTCAGGCGACAAGATCACCCTGGATGCCAGTGCTTCGGTCGATCCGGATGATGACCGCTTGAGCTATCGCTGGTGGATCTACAAGGAAGCCAGCTCACTCTCCGACGGGTTGGAGATCACCGACAGCGATTCAGCTGTTGCCACCGTGGTTGTGCCTGAGGTCGAGAAGCAGGAGGAAGTCTCGATCATCCTGGAAGTTCAGGATGACGGCATGCCCGCCCTGACACGCTACCAACGGATCCGCCTGATCATCGATCCGTGACCAACAGCTGGGCATGCCTCCCTACCTGGCAACGGACATGGCGTCAGCGTCCGCACTTGTGGCGCAGGAGCCAGGACCCACGCCACGATCGAGGGGCAAGCCCACCTGGCCCGGCAGGACCGAGGTCCAGGTAACCCATCCCCGGTTGTCGAGGCCGAGCAGCCGCCTCAGACCATGTGCAGGCGGCTGCTCATCAGAATAGTCGCCCTAGTGCCCCATGCCGAAAACAAGGGGCGGTGCCGGCAGAACTGGAAGTAGGGGCACCGGAGGAAGCGTCCGAGCAGGCATTCAGGGCCGGCACCGACGTCGCCTTGGATCCTGCGACCACAACCCGGCGCTTACCGGGACTTCCACAGGGGCATTGGCCAGAGCGGGCAGCACGCCGGGCACCACGGCCCGCCCGTCCTGACATATCTCGTCAGTCGGCTGGATGGCTGATGCCGATATCGCGAGCCGTATCATTCTCTCGATCGGACGTCGCACGCTCCTTGTTGCGCATCGCCTCCTCCTGTTCACGCAGGCGCGGCGCATCGAGTGTTTCCTCGGCACGACGGGCATTCTCGTGGGGATCGGGGTTCAGCGCTTCGGTGAGCGTCCCAACGATCGGCTTCCTGCGGTCCTCGGCCATGAGACCTCCTGTCCGGTACGGCTCCGGCGGCTTTGCCGGAAGCTCTTGTGATCAACGGCCGAGAAGCGGCAGCGGTGTCAGACCTGCTCGCACGGCCGGCTGTCATCGTTCCGCCATCCCGTTCAGCTATGCGCACCATGCCTAGCAGCATCAGTCGTTGCCAAGGTGGCAAGAGGTACAAGAGCAGTGGTGGTAAACCAGCTTGCGCAGATCGGGCCTTTCCGCGACCTGCCGTCTGCAGCATTGGCAGGCTTATGTCAGCAATGCTCATCCGCTCACCATCTAGCGGGTGAGATCATCTACAATTCTGCGCATAAGGTGCCGCCTTGTGTATTCCTGATCGTGGAGGGCAGGGTCGAGATCCTGCAAGGTCAGGGCAAGGCTGCACCTGTTCGAGTGGGCCATGCCGGTGCCGGCCAACTGGTCGGCGAGTTCACTGCGCTCGATGGCGTCCAGGGGCACAATCTGGTGCGCGCCCTGGAGGCGACGCAGGTCGTCACCATTCCTCAGGACGTGTTCCGCGCCGTGGTGACGCAGCATCCTCCCGTAGCCTTGAACCTGCTGCGGGACATGATCGGCATCATTCGCAAGATGAACGACCGGTTGGCGTTGCTGGCGGGCACGCATGTCGAGGTCGAGCGCATCCGCCGGGATCTGTTCCGGTTCGTTGTCTGATGCCTCGCATGAGCGGGCCATCCAACGAGCAGCACATCTGCCGCCCGTTTCCTCCACCGTTCTCCTCGATCAGCAGACGAAAGGAATTCAGATGAACATCAACGCATGGATGTGGGCAGCCGCCGTGGCTGGCCTGCTTGCCGGCACAGCCGGTAGCGCGCTGGCTGAAGATCGCATGGAATGCGGCGTCGAATCGTCGACCTCGACGACAACGCAAGGCTGCCGGCCCGATGCGACCGACGGCGACGCCGCCGGCGGGGGACAAGGCAGCAGCGGATCGGGCGATGCCGGCTCCAGCACCGACGGTGGTGCCGACGGCGCCGGCTCCAGCGGATCCGGCTCCAGCGGCTCGAGCGGATCTGGTTCCAGTTCCTCCAGCGGGAGCGGCTCTGGCGGCTGATCCGCCAAAAGGGTTGGCTTGAGCAGGTGCGGGAGGCGGGATCAGCGTCGGCATGCTGGTCCTGCCTTTCTCACCGGTATCATCAGAGTACTGGCTGCTGCCGTTCGATCAGCAATGTCATGGCCGACCAGGCGACATAGGCCGAGATCCAGGCCACGCAGACCAACAGGATCATGTCATTGCTGGTGTGGAACAGGCTCTGCCCGTGCCAGTGCCGGGACGCTGCCTCATAGAGAAGCGGACTTCCGATCGCACCGAGCATGGTCAGCAGCACCCGCAGCCGTCGCAGTTTGGATAAGCCCGTTGCCGGCGCACAACGGCTTGGTCTGCCAGACTCCATGCTACTTGCCTGCCGGTCTCGCTGGTTCCCAAAGGATCGGAGGGTAGCTCATTAGCGTGGCCGTTCCGTGACGCCAGGATGCCGAAACGCAGGTGCCAGCATGGCAGTCCGCGCAGGCCACGCTGCCGAACAGATGAAATCGACGTTATCGCAGCTGGCAGAGCTAGGCGCCTGCCGGAGGCACGCCACATCGGGTATGGCCGCAACAACCGAGGGGCTGGCCCGTGCGAGCAAAGACGCAGATGCAGAACGACGATCTGTTCGACTACCGTCAGAAACTGGCGGTCGCATTTGCCAGGGAAACGGAATGGTCAGTCGCCGACCGTGAGCGGCAACGCTACGCCCAACATGTGGAGCCGGAGATGTCGTGGGAGGAACTGGCGCAGCTCATCGCTGATGAACGAGCCGGACCGGTGCCGGAGTGATCACCAGCTGGGCTGCTCCAGCCGGCTGGCTTGAACTTCCGGCTCCGTGACCCGCCCTTCGCTGGATCCATGTTTCAGGGTCCTGCCAGAAGTTCCAGACGCTTGGCGTACATCTCCAGATGGCTGTGTGATCGCGGCTGCCGCAGGTCCGCGATCACGAACTGCCGGATCTCGGCAATGAGGTCATCAATGAGATGCGTAGCTGCGACGTTTGCCGGATGGGGGATGCTCGGCAGCCTGAGCAGGCTGCCGACGATATGGCTCAGACAGGCCCTGGCTTTCGGGCAAGCATCCTGTTCGGCACGTTGCTGCCAGTCCGCCAGAAACTGTGCAGTGGCCGGATGCACGGCCTGACGCTCGATCAGGACTGTCGACAGGGAAGGCAGTGCATCCATGGCCGGCTCCGGTCACCATAGTAAAGTTCAGCCGAGAGGGTCAGCCAGCAAGCGCCGGTTCCGGCACGAGGCTCTGCATCAGCGGCGCCGTGGTTGTAAGCACCATGTCGTCCCGTAGTGCCAGGTTCTGGATCCGCTCATCCTGCTCGGGCGGCGTTTCCGCCACGTCATAGGGCGTCTCGGCGAAGCTGCTGGCTAGATACTCCGCCAGGGCATCCTGTTCAGTGCCGTCGGCCGCGAACACGGCTTCACCAGTCAGGCTCGGCGACGTCTCGTCGAACAGGTCGACCCGGTCGGAGATGAGGTCGGCGAACGGATAGCCGTCGCCGCCATCCGCCAGGAAGGACAGGGTCACGACCTTGATCTCGCGGCTGGCATCGCCAATCAAGCTGCCGTCCCGGACGATCTCGTCCACGACGGTGCCTGTCTCGTCGACAATGGCGAGCGATTGAATGCGTGCACCACTGTCCAGGCCCGGGTCGAAGCTGAACTCGACCCCGCCGACCTGTGGGAACTGGCCGGGCGTGGCACCCTCGGCCGTGGCGGCGACGCCATGCTCCAGCAGCGCCTTCAGCCCTTCCGCGGTCGTCGTGACGATCGAGAGCGCGTTGTTGAACCGCAGCGAGTTGACGATGTCGAGCTGG
>NZ_DATAGQ010000196.1:0-27232 GCF_036263595.1 Geminicoccus sp.
GATCCCCGTCGCCTTCAGCTCGACCAGCACCTCGAACGCCTTGGGCCCCTCCAGATCGACCGTCTCCACCTGAAGCGGCTTGCCCGCCTCCCACGCAACCGCCGCCTGCACCTTCATCCCATGCCTCCCCTTTGAACGTGCAGAAGAATTTAGTCCGGCTGGAGCAGTGGGCCAAGGGCCCATGGAATTGCCCGCCAATGCGTGCCATCTCTACGAAGGATCAGGAGGCAGTCCAAGAACCCTGTCTTTCCGCACAGAGGCGGACAGGATGGTTGGCCGTCGGTGAGGGTCCGGTGACGGATCATCCGGCAAGCCTGCAGATCGGCCGGAAGAACGGGCAGAAGGCTTCGTGATGGCGCTCGTGTCGATGCGACGTTCATTCCTTCGTGCTGGACTTTGCCTTTGCTGCCTTCCGGCCCTCGGACTCGTGTCTGAAGAGGTTGACGTGCAGGAGATTGCGCCTGGCATCTTCATGCGCCGCGGACCCGACCTTGAGGCGACGGCGGCAAACCATAACGGCATCGCCAATATCGGTTTCGTCATCGGTCGGGATGCGGTGCTGGTCGTGGAATCAGGCGGGAGCCTCGCCGACGGCCGATGGCTGCGATCCCAGATCCGCAAGCGGACGGACAAGCCGATCAAGCACGTCGTGATCACCCACATGCACCCGGACCACTGCTTCGGTGCTGCCGCCTTCGACGCAGACAGACCGAACGTCGTCGGACACCACCGGCTGCGGGCAGCCCTGGAGGCTCGCGGCGAGTTCTACCGTGAACGCCTGATCGACCTTCTCGGCGAAACGGAGGTCGGCAGGATCGTGCTCCCGACGCAGGAGATAGGCAACGATGGCGCCGAAATCGATCTGGGAGACCGTGTCGTCCGCTTCACGGCCCACGGGGCCGCGCACACCGATTGCGACCTTTCCATGATGGATACCGCAACCGGCCTGCTGTTCGCAGCCGACCTGCTGTTTGTCGGTCGCGTGCCATCGCTGGATGGCAGTCTGCTGGGGTGGCTGAAGGAAGTGCAGCGCCTGCGGGCCATGAGTGCGACGAAGGCCGTGCCCGGCCATGGCCCCACCATCGTTGAGTTCGCCCCGGCCATGTCCGACCTCGAGCGATACCTAGCAAGCCTTCGGGATGACACCCGCCAGGCCATTGCCGAGGGCAGACCGATCGAGGAGGCCATCCAGACGGTGGCGCCGTCCGAGCGCGGTCGCTGGAACCTGTTCGACGATTACCATGGCCGCAATGTCATCCAGGCCTATAAGGAACTCGAATGGGAATGAGCAGCAATGCCGGCCAGGATGGGAGGAACATGTCATGAGGCTGCCGATCGCCGCTCTCGCCATGGTCATGGCGACCGCCGCCCCGGCCTTCGCTGCCAATGGCGACGAACCGGAACGCCAGGCCCGCTGGCAGGACGTCAGCGAGGCCATCTTCGGGGATCGTCCGATCGAGCCTGGAGATGAACTGATCGCGATCGAGGCGCCGGCCCGTGCCATGGATGCGGCACTGGTTCCGATCACCCTCAAGGTAGGGCGACCGGAGGATGTGAAGGCCGTCCATCTCGTGATCGACGAGAACCCGTCACCCTATGCCGCCCATGTCCGTTTCGGCCCGGCGGGCGATCCCAGCGAGCTCAGGCTCCGGGTGCGGATCAACGGCTACACCAACGTCCATGCCGTTGCCGAGACGAGCGATGGCCGGCTCCTCGAGACGTCCGTCTTCGTGAAGGCCGCGGGCGGCTGTTCCGCGCCGATCGGGGTGAGCGACGCGGAGGCTCTGCAGGGCGCGGGCCAGATGAAGATGAAGTTCGGCGAGATGGACAGGGCGACGTTGATGATCCGCCATCCAAACTTCAGCGGCATGCAGATGAACCAGCTGACCCGGACCTATACGCCGGCGCGCTATCTCGACCAGATCAAGGTCAGCTATGGCGACCAGACCGTATTCGAGCTGGCGGGGGATATCTCGCTCTCGACCGACCCGGTCATCGGCTTCGGCTATGACGGTTCAGGCGAGGGGCCTTTGACCGTCCAGGCGACGGATTCGGATGGCAGCAAGTGGGAAGGATCCTTTCCCGCTCCGGTGAGTACGAACTGATGGCCCCCCGGGCATGGCTGGCTGCCATCGTTGCAGCCGTGACGCTGGCGTCGCCGGCACTGGCCGACAGCCCGACCCATGTAGCCGAACCGGCGGGGCTGTGGACGGGCGTGATGGTGAGCGAGACGCCTCGCACGCTCGCGGGCGCGGAGGTCATCGACGTGCCGGCACTGGAGCGGCTGCTGGCGCAAAAGCCCCTGCTGATCGACGTAGGGCCGGCCGACCGAAAACCGGACAATCTGTCCGCGGACGTCGTCTGGAAGCCGATCCATCGCTCGATCCCGGGCACGGTCTGGTTTCCAGGCGCCGGTCCCGGGGATCTGCCAGCGGCGAAGGCCGAAGCGCTGCTGCGCCGCGTGGACGAGCTGACGAACGGGAACAGGAGCATGCCCGTGGTCACCTTCTGTCAGCCGAGATGCTGGGGAAGCTGGAACGTCGGCAAGCGCCTGGTCCAGGCCGGCTACACCTCCGTCCATTGGCTTCCGGCCGGCGTGAGCGGCTGGCAGGAAGCCAATGAAACGGTCGTCGTCGATCCACAGCCCGGATGGGGGCCGAAACCGGCCGCCAGCCAGGGCGGATCCTAGACGCGAACAGAACGTCGCTTTTCGTCTATTTCAGCGTGTCCAGGTACGCGATCAGGTTCGCCCGATCGTCCTCCTTCTTGAGGCCGACGAAGATCATCTTGTTGCCGGGGACTGCCTTCTTCGGATTCTCCAGATACTGGTTCAGGTGATCATTGTCCCAGGTCCAGTTGATGTTCTTCATCGCCTCGGAATATTTGAAGCCATCGACCGTCCCGGAGGTGCGGCCGACCACGCCGTGCAGCGACGGCCCGACACGGTTCTTGCCGGGCTCCGTCGTATGGCAGGTGCCGCAGCTACGCTTGAAAACCTTCTGTCCCGCATCGGCATCGGCCGCCTGTGCGGCACTCAAGCCCAGTGCCATTGCCGCGACGGCGGCCAAGCCTGCAATCCACATGGGTCGTCTCCCTGTTTGATGAGCCAGTGCGCGCCATGCACGGGCCGAGTCTTCGTAGGCGGAACCGGACGCACCAGGAAAGACCCGAGGTCATGGGCCTGTGTGCGGCAGATCGCTGTCGCAGGCCTAACGGGTCCGTCTTCGGCACTGAAGCCATTCTATGCATTTGTCCGGGGAATGTGAGCACGGGGAATCGGCCGGTCCGCCTCTGTCCGGACCGGCGCAAAACCGGGTCGTCATGCATCCAGACGATCCAGCCGCTCCCCTTTGCCGTTCAGCCGCCCTGCAGGGACCTGGCTTCCTCGATGGCCTGCATGCACCCGGCTTCATCACCGGCTCGTTCGGCTGCGCGGGCGCGGTTGAGCGCCGCCATCACGTCGCCGCTCATCGAGGCCTGTCCTCCGGACGCCGCAGCCTGGTCGGCCGCCGTCGTTCCGCCAGCCTGTTGCGCATCGGCGTCCTGCTGCGACATCGCCTGGTCGGCAGACGGTGTCGCCGCATCGGTGGACAACGGCATGTCCCCGCCGTCCTTGGAGACCTTGCCGCCAGTTCCGTCGTCCGTGGCCACACCCGCGGCGCGTGCCGCCGGGCCACTGGTCTCGCCGGCCGTCGTGCCCCCGGACGCAGTCGCCGCCGCGCCGGCACCCGTGGCAGGCTCGACGTTTTCCAATGGCGCCTGGCTGCCGTCCTTGGAAACCGCGCCGCCGGCCGTGGTGCCGGAAGCGACCGTGCTTCCCGACTGCCCGGACAGTGCCGCGATGTCATCGGCGCAATTGGCGAGAGCCGGAGTTCCGCCAAGCGCCAACACAGCGGCGCCCGCCAGAAGCAATGAACGATGGATCATCTGAATGGCCTCCCATTGACCGTTGGTTGAGAAACGCCCGCTCGGTGCACCGGTTCCTGCATGGAAGCCCGCCCCGTGGTGGCCGCATCAGTCCAGAATGCCGGCAGTCCAGCCTGTGATGCTGGCACAGGAGGGAAGAAAAGATGGGTGTGGTCACGACCGGCTCTGGTAAGGCCGTTGCCATGATCTCGTGACGATACCACATGGACCAAATGATCGGCGCTCTACGGGACGAAGGTTCGGATGTGCTTGCCCAGGGTGTAAAGCTCGGGTGGTGCATCCCAATGCAGATGGTCGTTCTGGCCCTGCTGCTGATGCCGGCATCCATCGCGCCGGCCGCGGGAGCCGAGGTGACGATCGGCTATCTCCATGGCCCGCGAGCACAGGAGCCGCTTTCGCTGGTCGAAGTGCCGGCCGAGAATGACGGGCGCGAGGGCGCGGAGCTCGCGATCGAGGACAACAACACGACGGGGCGGTTCCTCAACCAGAGCTTCTCGATGGTGACAGCGATGGTCGACGAGGACGGCGACGCAGGGGCTCAGGCGCTGGCCTTGGCCGAGCAGGGAGCCAGCTTCGTCGTTGCCGACCTTGCGGCCGATGCCCTCGTGAAAGCCGCCGATGCGGGCCGCGAGCGTGGCTTGCTCTTCTTCAACATCGGGGCTGCCGACGATCGGTTGCGCGAGGAGGACTGCCGGCCCAACGTCATCCATGTCGCCCCGTCCCATTCCATGCTGGCCGATGGGCTCGCCCAGTATCTGGTCTGGAAGCAATGGCGCCGATGGCTGCTGGTGGAGGGATCGCATCCGGAGGACAGGCTCTTCGGCGACGCGTTGCGGCGGGCCGCCAAGCGTTTTGGCGCAGAGATCGTCGAGGAGCGGATCTTCGAGGACAAGGGCGGTGCGCGGCAGACCGATAGCGGAGTCGTCCAGGTTCAGCGCCAGATCCCTGTGTTGACGCAGGAAGCACCGGAGTACGACGTGCTGGTGGCGGCCGACGAGAGCGAAGTATTCGCGGCGTACCTGCCTTACCGGACCTGGGATCCGCGGCCGGTCGCGGGTTCCGCCGGCCTGGTTCCCACGAGCTGGCATGCGTCCCATGGTCAATGGGGAGCCTTGCAGATGCACAGCCGCTTCCAGAAGCGTTTTTCACGCTTCATGACGGCGCTGGACATGCAGGCTTGGTCGGCGGTCAGGATCGTGGGGGAAGCCGCTACCCGCACCGGCTCGACCGAACCTTCAGCGATCACCGCCTTCATCAAAGGCCCAGAGCTGGGCATGGGCGCCTACAAGGGCCAAAAGCTGACGATCCGGGACTGGAACCTGCAGGTCCGCCAGCCGATCCTGCTGACCGATGGCCGCATGGTCGTGTCGGTATCGCCGCAGGAAGGCTTCCTGCACCAGGTTTCGGAACTCGACACGCTTGGCGTCGATCGGCCGGAAACGCGCTGCAGCCTACCATAGCGAATCAAGGGCGATCTGGGGGGATAAGAAGAATGAAGTTGACGTACCTCCTGCTGGGGACAGCGGCATCGGTGGCGCTTGCAACGCAGGCTGCCGCCTTTACGGCCTATGTCTCGAACGAGGGGAGCAACACGGTCACCGTGTTCGATACGGAGACCTTCGAGGTCACCGCGACCATCGAGGTAGGGCAGCGGCCGCGCGGCATCGAGCTGACCAAGGACGGCAAGCATCTCCTGGTGGCAGTCGGTGACGATGACACGATCGAGATTATTGACACCAAGACGCACGAGATCGTGGGCACCTTGCCTTCGGGTCCCGATCCGGAACTCTTCACCCAGGATCCCGAAGGCAAGATCGTCTATATCGCCAACGAGGACGACAACATGGTCACGGTCGTCGACCTGGTGAAACGGGTGCCGCTCGCCGAGGTCCAGGTGGGCGTGGAGCCGGAAGGGATGGGGATCAGCCCGGACGGCAAGATCCTCGTGAACACGTCCGAAACGACGAACATGGCCCATTTCATCGATACGTCGACGCACGAGATCGTCGCCAATGTGCTGGTGGACGCGCGCCCCCGCATCGCCGAGTTCAAGAAGGACGGTTCCGAGGTATGGGTCTCGTCGGAGATCGGCGGCACGGTGAGCGTGATCGACCCCGACAAGCGCGAGATCATCAAGAAGATCACCTTCGAGATTCCCGGGCTGCGGCCGGAATCCATCCAGCCCGTCGGCGTGCGGCTGACCAAGGATGGCAGCAAGGGCTTCGTGGCCCTGGGGCCGGCAAACCGGATTGCCGTGGTCGACGCCAACACCCATGAGGTGGAGGACTATCTGCTGGTCGGGCAGCGTGTCTGGCAGCTCGCCTTCACGCCGGACGAGAAATACCTGTTCGGAACGAACGGCGTGTCCAACGACGTGTCGGTGATCGACGTGGCCGAGGGCAAGGTGGTCGATACCGTTCAGGTCGGCGAACTGCCCTGGGGCGTCGCGGTTTCGGAGAACTGAGGTCGCGGCGGTCGATCCGGTGGAGGAACAGGTGCAGCCCGAAAGGGGCATGGCCCTTTCGGTCGAGAAGGTCAGCCACGCCTATGGCGCCCGGCAAGCGCTCCAGGACGTTTCCTTCACCATCGCACCCGGAAGCTTTGCCGTCCTTTTAGGCTTGAACGGGGCCGGCAAGAGCACGCTGTTCTCGCTGATCACCCACCTCTATGCGACGCGCAGCGGCCGTGTCCGGATCTTCGGGCATGACATCGGTCGGACACCGAGCGAAGCACTGCGCCTGCTAGGCGTGGTGTTCCAGTCGCGCACGCTCGATCTCGACCTGACGGTGCTGCAGAACCTCGTCTACCACGCGGCCCTGCACGGTATCGGCCGGCGAGCAGCCCGCGAGCGGGCGCAGCAGGTGCTGGCGCGCGTCCGTCTGGTCGATCGGGCAGCCGACAAGGTCCGCAACCTCTCCGGTGGCCAGATGCGCCGCGTGGAGATCGCACGGTCCCTCTTGCACGGGCCGCGCCTCCTGCTGCTGGACGAGCCCACCGTCGGCCTCGACATCAAGGCGCGGGCGGACATTCTCGCCCATGTCAGGGAGCTGGTCGCGGAGGATGGCGTCTCCGTTCTATGGGCGACCCATCTGATCGACGAGATCGCCGAGGAGGATCAGTTGGTCGTGCTGCACCAAGGTCGGCTGCTGGCGCATGGTCCCGCCATGCAGGTGGTGGCCGGCACCGGGGCACCGGACATTGGCGGCGCGTTCGCGCGCCTGGCCGGCATCGACAAGGTCCCCGCCTTCGATGGGCTGGCCTGATGGCAGGGACCGACACACGTCCTGCCGGCTTCACGTTCCAGCAATACGCGATCTGCCTCTATGGGATCGTCTGGCGTGAGATGCTGCGCTTCCTCCACCAGCGCGAGCGCTTCGTGTCCGCCCTGGTGCGGCCGCTGGTCTGGCTGTTCATCTTCGCTGCAGGCTTTCGGCAGGTGCTGGGCGTATCGATCATCCCGCCCTACGAGGTCTATGTCCTCTACGAGGTCTACATCACGCCCGGCCTGATCGCGATGATCCAGCTCTTCAACGGCATGCAGTCCTCGATGTCGATGGTCTATGACCGGGAAACGGGCAGCATGCGCACGCTGCTGGTCAGCCCCATGCCGCGTTGGTACCTGCTCTTGTCCAAGCTGGTGGCCGGCACGGCCGTGTCCCTCCTGCAGGTCTATGCGTTCCTGCTGATCGCCTGGTTCTGGCGGATCGAGCCGCCGCCTGTCGGCTATCTTGCGGTCCTGCCGGCCCTGATGCTCTCCGGGCTCATGCTGGGCGCGCTCGGCATGCTCCTTTCCTCCCTGGTCAAGCAGCTGGAGAACTTCGCGGGCGTGATGAACTTCCTGATCTTCCCGATGTTCTTCGCGTCCTCGGCCCTTTATCCGCTCTGGCGCGTGCGGGAATCGAGCCCGCTCCTCTACCGCATCTGCGAACTCAATCCTTTCACCCACGCGGTCGAACTGATCCGCTTTGCGCTCTACGTAAAGCTGGATCCCATGGCTTTGGCCGTGGTCGTCGGCTGCACCCTTCTTTTCATGGTAGGCGCCGTCCTCGCCTACGATCCGGCGCGGGGCTTCATGACGCGGCGTCGCGAGGCTGGAGGAACGACATGAAGCGACACCTGCTCCTGGCAGCCATGATCTTCGCAACCGTGCAACCTGCTGCCCAGGCCGCCGATCCGCGCTTTCCGGACTGGCCGTGCGTCCAGGTGCGGGTTCCGGAACTGTCGGCGGCCGCCGTCTGGTCGGGACCGCCGATCGATCAGGTGGGTACTGCCTGGCAAGACGATCCGGCGGTGGCGGAACTGGTGCCGCGCCTGGCAGCGCGGCGCGTCCCGCTGGAGGAAGCAGAAAAGGCGGCCGCTGCCTTCGTCGGCGAGGGGAGCGGCGACCGGCAGGAGAAGGCGAAGCTGCTCTTCGCCGGGCTGTTCGACACGCTCGACCATGAGCGCCAGGACGTCATCAGCGGGCTGGAGCGCCTGACGCGCCGGCAGCGTGATTTCGCCCGCACGATCGAGGCTGATGTCGCGCGCTTGCGTGAACTGCAGGCTCAGCCCGGCAGCGACCCGCGCGAGGTCCAGGAGTTGACCCAGCGGGTCAACTGGGGTGTCCGGATCTTCGAGGAGCGTCGGCGGACGGTCCGCTATGTCTGCGAGGTGCCGGTCGCCATCGAAAGGCGGCTGTTCATCCTGGCGCGTACCATCCAGCAGGCACTCGGCTAATCAGCGGAAAAGGGGCGAAGCATGACCGAGCCTTGGCAGTATCAGGTGCGGATCGACCTGACGGACGAGATGGCGGAGGTGGCGCGACGTGATCCCGGAAGCCCGGAACTCGGGCCGTTGCCGGAGATCCTTCGCCGGCACGGTGCGACCCTGCAGTGCCAGTTCGACGCCTTCGCCGGCTACGTGGCCGAAGCCGAGCAGCATAGCGGGGAAGGCTACCCGCTCTACCGCTGGACGAAGGCGACCGTCGAGGATCCCGCCAAGAAGGCGAAGTATCTTCGCTCCTTCACGCTCTATGTCGATGGCGAGTCGGTCTATCCGAAGGAAAAGGCCGACGCGCTCGAGGCGGAGCTGGCACCGCTGGCCGACGGGCTCATCACCCGCCTGGCGAAGCACGACACGAATCCGGCAAACAACCCGCAGGCACCGGCACGCTACCGGGACTAAGCGTCCAGCGCCTGGCCTAGCGGCTGGTGATTACCTGGTTCTGCCGGTCGAGCAGCGGGACGTCGAAGCCCAGCAGGATCTCGTCCGTCGCCTGCTGGTTGGTCCGGATCATCCGGTTCAGCAGGCGCTTCCATTCCTGGTCCGATGCGCGGACGCCCATGGTGATATTATAGGCCAGCCGCGGGCCACCCTGCTCGTGGATCAGCGGAACGACCTGCAAGGGCGTCTCTGTCTGGTGCGCAAAGAAGCCTGCCATGGGCCCCCACAGCACGCCCGCATCGATCTCGCCTGCCTCGATGTCGGCGATCATGGCCTTGGCCGAGGAGTCCACCCGCGTATCGATCATCAACGGATAGGGCCTGGCCCGGCCCATGAGCCCGTTCCGGACGAGATGATCGCTGGGTGGAGTGCCCGCCACGACTCCGATGCGCTTGCCCTTGAGCCGCTCGTCGGAGAGCGTCTCGACTTCGTCCAGGCCGTTGCCCGGCTTGAAGACGAGCGCATAGACCGTGCGGTAATACGGGTTGGTGTTCTGGACGATCTCATCGCCCTGCGGGAAGCCGATGATCACGTCGCATTTGTGCGCGCCGAGCGTGTTGCGCACAAAGCCGGTCGCCTGGGGAAACCAAGTGTAGGCAACCTCCTTGCCGAGCTCCCTGGCGAACAGTTCCGCAATCTTGTTCTCGAAGCCCTCCTGCTTCTCGTTCGAGAACGGCATGTTGTTCGGGTCGGCGCAGACACGCAGGACCTTGGGGTCGATCAGTTCCAGCGAAAGATCACCCGCCTCCTGCGCGCGCACCACCGAGGGAAGGGAAGTTCCTGCCATGGCGGCCAGCATGAGGCTGGCCACCCACCGAGCCAGGAACCTCGTCTTCAGCATGTCCAGTTCCGATTCTCGAGTTGGATCGGTGTCAACTCTGCATGCAGGCGCGTTCCGCCTCGGTGAACGCTTCGGGCTTGTCTGCACGCTTCTCAGGACGCACCCGCCCAACGGCATCGTCGGCACGTGCCCGCAGGTAGATGTAGATGTCGTCGAGATAGCACATCACGTTCGGGTTGGTGCCGAACGCGGGCATGACATTGTGCTGGGACGCCGAAACGTTGACCCGCCCGTTCACCACGACATCCATGAAGTCGCTGTAGCTCAGCTTCTGCAGCGATCCGGTAAGCGCCGGCGCATAGGTGGAGCCGTCACCGGCGGGTCCATGACAGGTATGGCATTCCGCGTGGTAACGGCGAAAGCCTGAGTAGGTGTACCAGTCGACGGTACCGTCCTCGGTTACCTTGAAGGTAGGGTTGCCCTCTGCGTCGTAGAACTTGCCGCTGTCCTCATCGACCGCGGCCGGATCGCCCGAACCATCATTGGCGAGCGCCATGCCGGCGACCGCGACGCAGGCGAGCGCCCCCAGCGTTCTCGCAACGAAACCGTTGATCAACGAGCTTTCCTCCGCATGTCCATTCGGGGTCCCGGCGTGTCTGGCGCTGACATGCCAGGACCCTCTTTCTTCTTTAGATGCCCAGCGTCAGTTGGCCGAGGTCAGCTGCTCAGGCAGGCCGAACACCGTGAGCTGGCCACCCAGTGCGGTGTAGTCGCTGAGCGCGGCATAGCCGCCGACAGCGCCCAACCCAGCGGTAGGCTCGGTCAAGCCGGCCGCCAGACCGATGCCGGCCCAGCCGCCGACGCCGGAGAGCACGGCGATGTACTGCTTACCGGCATGCTCGTAGGTGGTCACGTTGCCGATGATGCCGGACGGGGTCTTGAACTTGTACAGTTCCTTGCCCGTCTTGGCATCGACCGCCTTCAGATAGCCCTCGAGAGTTCCGTAGAACACCACGCCGCCCTTGGTCGCGAGCGCCCCGGACCAGACGGAGAACTGCTCGGGCAGCGACCAGACCGCCTCGCCCTTGGCGGCATCCCAGGCAACGAAGTTGCCCATATGGGTGTCGCCCTTGGGCGGATACATGGACAGGGTGGCGCCCACATAAGGCTGGCCCGCCGTGTAGCTTACCCGGAAGGGCTCGTAGTCCATGCAGACATGGTTGGTAGGCACGTAGAACAGGCCGGTATCCGGAGAGAAGGCCGCCGGTTGCTGGTCCTTGGTGCCGAGCGCGGCCGGGCAGATTCCCTGGACGTTGGTGTCCTCGCCGCCCTGGTGGGTCGAGTACTGGGCCACAACCTTCGGACGCCCGTAGGTCGGGGACGACTTGTCCATGTCAATCTCGGACGCCCAGTTCACCGCCGGGTCGAACTTCTTCGCGACCAGCAATTCCCCGGTGGCACGGTCAAGCGTGTAGGCGAAGCCGTTCCGGTCGAAATGCACGAGTGCCTTGCGGTTCGTGCCGCCGATGTCCAGGTCGGTCAGGATCATCTCGTTGACGCCGTCATAATCCCATTCGTCATGGGGCGTCATCTGGTAGAGCCACTTCGCCTGACCGTCATCCGGATCGCGGGCGAAGATGGTCATCGAGTACTTGTTGTCGCCAGGGCGCTGTGCCGGGTTCCACGTGGATGGATTGCCGGTGCCGTAATAGATCAGGTCGAGCTCAGGATCATAGGAGTACCAACCCCAGGTGGTCCCGCCGCCGATCTTCCACTGGTCGCCTTCCCAGCTTTCGAGGCTGCTGTTTTGACCGACCGGCTTGCCGAGCTCGGTGGTCTTTTCCGGATCGATCAGCATTTCCGCGTCGGGACCGACGGAGTAAGCCCGCCAAGCCAGCTTGCCATCCGACAGGTTGTACGCGCTCAGGTGCCCGCGGACACCGAACTCCGCGCCTGAGATGCCGATGATGACCTTGTCCTTGACGACCATCGGTGCGGCGGTCGCGGTCTCACCCTTGCTGGGATCGCCGTTCTTTGCCTGCCAGAGGACCTCGCCGGTCTTGGCGTCCAAGGCGACCACGGTCGTGTCGGCCTGGTTCAGGATGATCTTGCCATCCCCATAGGCCACGCCACGGTTGACCGTGTCGCAGCACATAACCGGGATAACGCTCGGATCCTGCTTCGGCTCGTACTTCCAGATGATCTTGCCTTCTTGGCTCAGATCAAGGGCATAGACCGTGTTCGGGAAGGGAGCGTGGACATACATCACGCCATCGATGATGAGCGGGCCGCCTTCGTGGCCACGCAGCACGCCGGTCGAGAACGTCCAAGCCGCCTGCAGCTGCCCGACATTGTCTGCCGTGATTTTGTCGAGTTCAGAGTAGCGGTGATTGGCATAATCACCCGTGGGCATGACCCAATTCTTCGGGTTCTCTGCCATCTTCGCGAGTTCTTCGTTCGCGAATACAGCTTGCGTCGTGATCGAGGTGACACCGACAAGCACAGCGGCCGACAAGATACGGCGCATGGTCATCCTCCCTGCAGAGGTTATGATTGGGACTTTCCACATCGTAACGATGAACGTCTCAGACGTGCATCAGGCTCCAGCAAAGCGCTCCTAGCTTTGGGAGAATTCCCGGCATCACTCCGAGCCAACCGGCACGCGGGAACATTGCTTCCCTGTGTCCACAAGGCGCAGAACAAGCTCCAGCACTCCCAGGATGCTGGTACCTTGAAGCCGAAAATGATCCTGAAAGAGTAACGAGGGCTCTTCACCCACGCAATACAAATGAGCGGCGCTATTCTTCAACTCGACGCTGGGAAATGCCGGTCAGTATCCAGGGATTGTTCGATAGAAACTCGGAAGCTCCGCTGTGCTTCGTGGTAGCCCGCACGGAAAAGACGAGCCTGTCAGGCTGGATCAGAAGCACCGGACCTCGGCTTCTGCCTGGGCGCGCCGGAGACGATCGATGGCGGACTGAGATTGTTCCGTCGACCGGAACTGTGCACCACGCTCTCCCGGCACCTGTGCCAGGCTCATGACTGTCTCCGCGGCAATATATTGCTCATGGGGCAGAAGCGTCGCGATGACGTCGATTGAGCAGGAACAACGCTCCAACGCATCGCGCGTGTCGCCATTCGCCTTCATGCAGGCCAGGACATAGTCGACCCGCGTCGCGGTCGGATAATCGTTCAGCGGCTGCGCTGCAGCCACGCTGTCCATCCCGTAGATGATGAGCGCACAGCTACAGCCGGCGATCATCCTGGCCATCGTCGTCATCAAGCCTCCCGTTCTAGCCATGCGGTTCAGAAATAAGGCGTCCTCGAAGCTTCAGTAGAATCCCGGCCCGAACGGTGGCGGCCGCGTTCCAGAAGGGATCTTGGCGAAGCGGTCCTTCCACCGACGACGTCTCCAGAAGACTTGGCATCTCGTGCCGGCGGACGTGAGGGCGTCGACGCCGAGGGAAATCTGCTGCAACATCCCCGGGATCGCAGCTCAACCGTCCAGCAGAGGGCAACCAAAGAACGGGCTGCGAGCAGGGAAGGAGTTCACGATGACATCGATCTCGCTCCATCCGGCGATCGATCATGGACTGAGGCAGGGTGCGCCCGACTTCAGCGGCGGGACGCTGGTCTGCGCTTGCGCCGACCGCCCCGTGACCGTCCGGATCGGCTCGCAGGTGCTCCACAACCATGCCTGCGGCTGCACGAAGTGCTGGAAGCCGAAGGGAGCGCTGTTCTCCATTGTCGGCGTCGTTCCGCAGGACAAGGTCGAAGTGGTGGCCAATGGCGACAAGCTTCACGTCGTGGATCCGTCAGCAACGATCCAGCGGCACGCCTGCCGGCAATGCGGAGTCCATCTGTATGGCATCATCGAGAAGGATCATCCGTTCAAGGGACTGGCCTTCATCCATACCGAGTTCTCCAGGGACAGTGGCTGGGCCCCGCCTGAATTCGCGGCCTTCGTGTCGTCGGCGATCGAATCGGGAGCGAACCCAAGCGATATGCCGGCCATTCGCGCACGGCTGAAGGAACTCGGCCTGGAGCCGTACGACTGTCTTTCGCCACCTCTGATGGACGCGATCGCGACCCATTCCGCCAATGCCGCCAAGCAGGCCGCGCGCCTGCAGGAATAGCTCGCATGGGCGGCGCGGGCCGGGCGGGCTCGTCCTGCCTGCCGGCGCCGCCTCAACGGCGATAGACGTAGCCTTGGTCCTCGCGGTCGCCCCCGGTCTCCGCCAGGACCGCCGCATCGACTTTCGCGCGATCGGGCGAGAGGGTGCAGACCGGGTCTGTTGCCCGTGGGTCGCCCACCAGCGCCATAGCCTGGCACCGGCAGCCGCCGAAATCGACTTCCTGGCGCGGACAGGAGCGGCAGGGTTCGCGCATCCAGTCCGTGCCGCGAAAGGCATTGAAGGCCGGGGCCGATGTCCAGATCTCGCCAAGCGAATGATCGACGACCGACCAGAACTCGAGGCCCGGTATCGTTTCGGCCGCGTGGCAGGGCAGCACGCGGCCCGACGGCGTGACGTTCAGGCTGCGCCGCGCCCAACCGCCCATGCAGGCTTTGGGATAGCGGGCGTGGTAGTCGGGGGCGACATGGTCGATGACGATCGTGCCGGCGTGCGCAGCCTTCTGCCGCTCCACCTCGGCCACCGCCCGCCGCACCTGCGCGGGCGAAGGCTGAAGGGCAGCCCGATTGGTGAGGGCCCAGCCATAATACTGGGCGTGAGCGATCTCGACCCGGCGAGCACCCAGCTCGATCGCGAGCTCCACCAAGGCTCCGGCACGGTCGATGTTCCCACGGTGCAGGACGAAGTTGACGGTAAGCGGCAGGCCGGCGGCCACCACCAGCCGGGCCACCTCCCGCTTTCGTGCAAAGGCGCCACGGTAGCCGGCGATCCGGTCGGCGCTTTCCGGTACCGCATCCTGAATAGAGAGCTGCACGTGATCCAGCCCGGCCTCGCCCAGCGTGCCGATCCGGCTCTCGGTCAGCCCCACGCCCGACGTGATCAGGTTGCTGTAGAGCCCAAGCTCGGCGCAGCTGGCCACCAGCCGGGCCAGGTCCGGCCGGCTGGCCGGCTCGCCTCCGGAAAGATGGACGTGCAGCACGCCCAGCTCGGCGGCCTCCTGGAACACACGCTGCCACGTCGCGGTATCCAGCTCCGTGCTCTTCGGGTCGAGCCTGGTCGGGTTCGAGCAGTAAGGACATCCGAGCGGACAGCGATGGGTGAGCTCCGCCAGGAGACCTATCGGCGGCGGCAGGATCGTCATAGGTCAATCAATCGTTTGTCGTGCAGCTGGCCGATCAGAGCCGTCGTCTCCCGTTCCAGCCGCTCGCGCTCGACGGCAAAGGTCACGGCCAGATCGTCCACGATCTCTCGAAGGCTCTTCTCGCCGGTGCAGCGCTTGAGGATCTCGACCGAACTCTGGTTGAGTTCGAACAGCGTCTCCGGCGCCAGCAGCAGCCAGGCACCGCGCGCCGGGTCCTGGCGCAAGCGCACCCCACGCGGCAGCCTTGGGCGTGCCTCAGGGCCGATGGTATCGCTCACGGAGCAGGTCTCCAGCTGTCCGGCGGCGGCCGGCCTTCGACATAGGCCATCCACAAGGCGTCCAGCTGCACCCAGAGCACGTCGGTCTTGAAGCGCAGTGCCGCAAGTGCCGCCGCCTGGCTCTCGGCGGTGGTAGCATGCTCCAGCACATAGCTCAGGGCGAAGGTGCTGTCGCGTTGAGCCTGGGGTGGCCTGGCCGTGAAATAGGCAAGGACGTCCCGGTTGATGAAATCGTAGTGCGCCAGCATCCCGGCGATGCGCTCGCCGATGATCTGCGGCGAGAACAGCTCCGTCAGCGACGAGGCGATCGCCTCCAGGAGCGGCCGGGTCCGGCAGAAGGTCACATAGGCTTCCACCGCAAACTGGGTGGCGGGCAGCACTCCTGCCGTCGAGACGACCAGCTCGCGGTCCAGCCCGACGCCGTCGGTGAGCGCCAGCCACCTTGCAATGCCGCCCTCGCCGTCGTGCTCGCCATCATGGTCGACGATCCGCTGCCGCCATGCCCGCCGAAGCGCCGGATCCTGCATCTGCCCCAGCACTGCCGCGTCTTTGATCGGGATCATCGACTGGTAGTAGTAGCGGTTCAGCGCCCAGGCCTGGACCTCGCCACGGCTGCACTCGCCGCCATGCAGGCGTCGATGGAACGGATGGAGGTGATGATAGCGCTCCGCGCCGATCCGGCGCAAAGCAGCCTCCAGTTCGTCACGCGACATGACGTCCATCACAAGGCCAACTCCATCCCGTCGTACCCGAGTTCCCAGCCGAAGGCTTCGATACGGGTGCGCTCTTCCGACCCGTCGACCAGCACCGGATTGCTGTTGTTGAGGTGAAGATAGACCCGCCTGGCGGAAGGTACATGTGCCAGCCTGGCAAGGGAGCCATCGGCACCGTCCATGGCGACGTGCCCCATTCGCCGTGCCGTCTTGGACGACAGCCCTAGCCGGATCATCTCGTCGTCCTGGTAGGTGGTTCCATCGAACAGGATGAGGTCGGCGCCGCTCAGCCGGTCGCACAAGGCAGGGGTGATCCGCGCGCAGTTGGGCACGAAGAGACAGCACCGGCTACCAACCCGGATCTCCAGGCCCATGACCTGCTCGGTTTCCAGGCCGATCTCGACCTCGGCACCCTCCTGATAGAGGGGGACCTTGCCAGGCACGATGAAAGGCAGAAAGCGCAGGCCCATGAGGTCCAGCGGCTCATCCGGACGCAGCAGGGCGCGCTCTACCAGTTCCCGGTCGAGGGACTGGAACAGCGGATTCGAGTCCAGGGCCGCATGGGTAGGAGCCGTGGCCAGCAGACGAAACGGCTGGCGCTCGCGCAGGGTCAGAAGTCCTGCCACATGATCGAGTTCGGCATTGGTGAGAATGACAGCCTTGATCGGGCTGCCGCGATCGGCGCCCTTTGGCTGCAGCGCTGGTGTCGCCAGGATCTGCTGGCGGAGGTCAGGCGAGGCGTTCAGCAGAATCCACTGCTCGCCGTCGGCACTCACGGCCAGTCCCGACTGGGTCCTGGATACCACCCGGGGGTCACCAGCCCAAGCGAGACGGCAAACCGGACAGCGGCAATTCCATTGCGGAAAGCCGCCGCCGGCCGCCGAACCGAGCACGATGATCTTCACGAGGTCGTCGTCAACCTACGGAAGGGGTGCACTCCTGCAAATCAGTCGATGATGTCGCCATCAGGCGCACCGATCTCGGCCGATTCGTAGCTGGTGACTTCCATGCCAACGCGCATCTCGATCAGGATTGGGGTTTCCCAGGTCATAGGTCGATCCTTCTTAAGCCTGTCGACACTGCGGACGCGCCGTAACGCAGCTTTTTTTGCCGGCAACACGCGCTACGCGCATGCCAGTATAACGCCTCCACGAATGGAGGGTACGCCGGAATGGCGGGTCCTAGCAATCAAGTTGGTTGTGCTCGGACCCGTGGCAAGGACCGGCCGCCCATGCATTTGGTGTTGCTAGGAGGATCGGCGGAGCATCGGTGCGACGACCGTGGATCCTGGCGCTCGCGGCACCTGAATCCGCTGAAACGATGTGGAATATATTAGGATTTCACCCGTTCAGAGCCTGGGTTGTCTGAGTTCAACATGGACGGCCTTCCCGAACGCCCGGATAGCTTGCAGAAGCAGCAGCGGCTTTTAGGCCATGGCCGGGAAAGAAAGGCCGTTGCCCTGGATCTCCCCCGCCTTATCTCCAATCCCCGGCGGGCGCCACCAAGGGGGACAGATCATGAGCCGGCTTCAAGCAGCGGTCCTCTTCGTCCTCGCATTGGTGGCGGTTCCGGCATGGGCCGCCGAGACGAAGGTCGCGGTGCTCGACTTCGACTTGATCGACACCAGCCTCGAGGGCGAAATGAACGGCTCCAATCCCGCCGAGGCAGCAAGGCTCAGCATGCTCGCGCCGCGCCTTCGAAGCGCCATTGCGAAGGAGCCGGGCTTCGCCAGCGCCGGTCCCCTCGCGGCAACGGTCCGGGAGCTTCCGCTGGACAACTGTGCAAAGTGCGTCGCCGATCTCGGCAGGGAGATCGGCGTCGACATCGTCATCATCGGCACGGTGCAGAAGGTCTCAAACCTGATCCTCAACATCAATGCCTATGGGCACGACGTGAGGACCGGCAAGATCGTCGCCGCGGGAAGCGCCGACATCCGCGGCAACAACGACGATATGTGGATCCGTGGAATCGAAGCGCTCTGGAGGAACACGCTGAAGAAGCAGTTCCAGGCGATCGCCGATCATCAGACGACAGAATAGCCAGGGTCGACCTGCCCGACAGGCTGTCTCGGAATTCCCGGTTCTGGCCAGGAGCTGCCGTCGGATCTTCGCAGGTTGCGGGTGAGACACGCTGCCAGGCTGCTCCATCTGCGGCCCTACAGCCCCGATTTCACCCGATTTGGAATGCCTCTGCTACGCCGCCGCATCAGCCAATCGAGCAGAGCGCAATCCAGCTTTCCGAGGACCAGTCATCACTGCGGATGAACGACCTCCATCGAGCTGCACAGCCTGAGCCAGTGCGAAGCGCGCATGCGATCGGCCTGGCTTCAAGGCCTCTCGAGATCGTCCATCCATCCATGGGAGGCGCCATACCGGACAATGTCCGCACGCGTCCGCAAGTCCAGCTTCTCTGCCGCCCGCTGCTTATAGGTCTCGATGGTCTTGACGCTGACCTTGAGCTGCGTGGCCGTCTCCTTGTTGCTGAACCCCTGCGCCACCAGCCGAAGCACCTCCTGTTCACGTTGGCTGAGCGGCTCCGCCGGCGACGCAGCGGTGCGGGCAGCTTCCGGCAATGCCTTGTCGGCAATGGCTGGATCCAGATAGACGCCACCGGCAGCAACCGCGCGAATGGCCCGGACGAGATCTTCGGCAGCCGAACGCTTCAGCACATAGCCACGCCCACCTGCCTGCAGGAGCGGCTGCACATAGGCCCGGTCCTCGTGGACGGTCAGGGCCAGCAGCTTTACGTCTGGACAGGCGCTGGCCAGGACCCTGGCGAGTTCAAGGCCGCTCATCTCCGGCAAAGAGATGTCGATCACGGCCACATCCGGCGTCGTCTCCATGATCATCTTCAGCGCAGCCGGACCCGTCGTCGCCTCGCCGACGAGCGTGATCTCCGGCGCAACATCCAGCAGCGCCTTGATCCCAGCCAGGACGACCGGATGATCGTCGGCAAGGGCGACGCGGATCACGCTCATGATTCCAGCCCCTGATAACCTGGTTCGATCGGGATCTGAATGAACAGTGCAGCCCCGGCACCCACTGTCGCTTCCAGTGCCAGCGTTCCGCCAACCAGCGTCAAGCGCTCCCGCATGCCGGACAGCCCGAGGCCGTGGCCCTTGCAGCTGTTACGCTCTGCCTGCTGCGCCTCGGGATCGAAGCCCCTGCCATCGTCCTCGATGATGATCCGAAGCTGGTCCGGCCTGCGCTCGATCACAAGGCTGACATGCTGCGCGTCCGCATGCTTCAGCACATTCGTCAGCGCCTCCTGCACGACCCGGTACACTGCCGTCTCGATCTCGGTCGGCAGCCGATCGTCGTCCCCGATGACCTGAACATCGATGGCTACGCCGCTTCGATCTCTCCAGGCCGATGCGTACGCCATGAGCGCCTTGTGCAGGCCGAGATCGTCAAGCGCCGCTGGACGAAGGTCCGATGCCGCCTGATGGATGTCATGGCCAATTCCAGTCGTCAGCGCCTGGAGCCAGTGAAGCTGCTGGCGAACCTCGCCCAGGCAGCTTTTGCCCTCAAGGGTACGCTCCAGGCTCTTCAGACCCAGCGACAGGCCCGTGACGGTCTGGCCAACCTGATCGTGAAGCTCCCGGGCGATCCGGCGCCGCTCGTCCTCCTGAGCCTGCGCCAGGCGGCGAAGCAGTCTGAGCCGCTCCGCACGGGCACGCTTGCGTGGTTCGACGTCGGCCAGGACACCGTGAACGAAAGCGACCTGCGCGTCCCCGATCTGCCTGGCCTGGCCGGTCGCACGCACCCAGTGGATGCTTCCGTCCCGCCAAAGGAACCGGAACTCGACATCGATCGGGGCGTCGTCGCCAAGGCAGCGCTGGACTGCCTTCCAGACCGCACTTCGGTCCTCCGGATGGATCGTCCTCACGATCGCCCGCGGCCGCCACACCACAGCGGGCGGCGGGACGGGCAGGCCGAGCAGGGCCCAGCAGCGGGGTGATCCGACAACCTCGCCTCCCTGCACATCCCAATGCCATGTACCGAGATTGGCTGCCTCGACCGCCAGGGCGCCGCGGTCCTCGCTGACCTTGAGCGCCGCCGCCGATCGCTCTGTCTCGATGCGTCGCCGCCGGGCTATGTCACGCGCTGTCATCCATGCGAGGATGGCTGCGAGGGCGAGGCTCGCGAGGCCGCCTGCGACGATCAAGTATACCGACCGGCGGATTGGGCCGTGCAGCCTCTCGCTGGAAATGCCGAAATGGACCGACCAGTTGGCGGCGCGTGGCAGCGTGCGGTAGACCGTATCCACCTCGATCCCCTCCAGGGTAGGGCCTCGATAGGTTCCTGACGGCGCGCGCGCCATGGCCTCGCGCACCGCCTCGCTGGCGGGACGGCCCAGTTCGACCTCCTCTCCTATGGTACGCGCGATGAACCGCCCGCGTGCATCGACGACCGCCCCGATCCAGCCCTCTGGGGCGCCTGCGTCACGCAGGATCGAACTGACGCCCTCGGGTGCCAGAGCCACCGACAGAACATAGCGAAGTGTGCCGCCACGCATCACAGGGACTCGCAGGGCCACGAGTTGACGCCCTGATACCGAGCCGACGGGACCGATACCGCCAACTGCCGGCAGCTTCGTCCGGATGACCCGATCGAAGCTTTCCCGGTCGGCCGTCGGTCCCAGCGGGACGTCGGGCGGGCGCAACAGGTTGAGCACCTGGCCGCCGGCCGGATTGGCAAGCTCGATCGTGTGCCATAGGGGCTGCGATTCCTTGACCCGCTGCGCTTCGGTGTAGAAATTGAACAGATTGGGAAAATCGAGCGCGGTCGAAGCGGCGAGAGCCTGCGCCACCTCGAGCTTGGTCGCTATGTCGGAAGCCACTCGTTCCGCGACGTGCTCTACCGTGTCCGACACTGCCCGACGGGCGGCCGTGCGGTCCTGTTCTGCAAGGTTGTAGGCGACCCATCCTCCAAAGAGAAGCACAGGAACCGCGGCTGCGAGAACGAGCGACAGCAGCCGAGGGCCTGCCGCGTCGGATCCAAGAAACGCCAATGGCCACAGTTCCCATGGCTCCCCGCGAGCCCTGGCATCGGCTTCGGATGAAGATCCGGCCTCCGCTGCTCCTGTACGCTGGCGAACGTCGGAACGACAGGTTCCGTCAAGCCGCGAGCCGGGCCTTAGTCTCGTCGACAACCTGTCGCTCCAGGTCATGCTTGCTGCAGTACTGCATCGCATAAAGTGGAAAATAGCAGATCATGCGTCGATGAAAGCAGGGGAAAGCCCCGTCGTCCTGTCAGGTTTTCCCTTACAGACATACCGCTAAGCCCGACTGGCAGCCGCAACGTCAGGATTATATCTTCCGGACGTCGGCTGGATACTTCGGAGAACATCTCGTTTCTGGCCATCGAAAGATAAGCATGCCGTAACGAGCTTGATCTTGTTTCACGGCTGCACACTCCACCGGCAAAGGAGATCAGTCATGAAGAACGACTGGATGAAGCTGCTCGGCGCAACGACGCTGGCCATGTCGCTGCTGGCCTTCGCCCCAGCCATGGCGGACGAATCCTATAGCGACTGGGACACCGACAAGAACGCCGCCCTCGATAACGACGAGTTCGCCAACAAGTTCGATTCCGATGGCATCTACAATAGCTGGGATTCGAACGAGAACGGCGGCCTGTCCCAGGACGAGTTCAACAACGGCGTGTTCGGCAGCTACGATAAGAACAAGAACAACATCATCGAAGAGTCCGAGTTTGGCGACCTCAACGATGACATGGGCGAAAACGGCCTCTTCGACGTCTGAGGATCGCGCATCCACGGGAAGGCCATCCGTATCACATCGCCTTTCCGTGCGTGCGGCTGATGCACACCAATAATCCATAGGCCACGGTGCTGGAGCGAAGCTTCCTCGCGGGCACCTGGACCATCCCGTCATCACGGAGAGCAAGCATGCGTACAACCATTCTCACATCGCTCGCAGCAGCGGCATTGTTCACCTTGCCGGCAATGGCGGCATCGGATGATCAAGCCAGCGGTCAGCAGGCGAACAAGTCCGGATCGAACCAGCAGGGTAGCCAGATCCAGGCGATGACGCAGAGCGAGCTACGCGGCAGCCTCGAGCAGGCAGGCTTCACGGATATCACGGTGCTCGACGCCACCTATCTCGTCCAGGCGAAGACCGCCAAGGGTGACGAGGTGACGATGTTCATCAATCCTCCGGCCGACATGGCCGGCGAGAATGCGGCCGGTGGTAGTCAGGCCGGCAGCGGTGGCGACGCCAGCGGCCAGGCCCAGACCACATCCAAGAGCGAGTGATATGGCAACGCCCGGATAGGCCCATGGCCTATCCGGGTGCCGCCGAACACGTGCAAAGGACAGCTCATGGCGCGCCTGCTCCACATCGCTATAGGCGCCGTGATCCTTGGGACCGGCAGCCACGTTGCTCAAGCACAGACAACGACAGTTGGCTGTGAAGCGTTGGCCAAGAAGTACGACGAGTACGTCAAGACGGCCGACTCGCTGGTGACGGACATGGTCGGGAAGGCCCTCCAGGGCGGCGACAACTCGAGCATGCTCCAGCAGCTCGGCCTGGGAAGCCAGGGGATCTCGATCGAGCAGGCAGCGCGCAAAGGTGCCGTTGCCGCCATCTCGCCGCCGGCCCAGGCCGCTATCCTGATCTACTTGCTGCGCGCCAACACGGCGATGCAGGAGATGATCTGGAAAGACTGCACGGCGGCCAAGTAACTATCGGCAAAGCAGTCATGATTGCCAACCGGAGGAAACAATGAAGTCGTCTTTCATTTCTGCGATCGCTCTCGCCACCGCGTTCGTCACACCGACGCTCGCGCAGGAGACGGTCCAGAAGACAGCCGCCACAGCCCAGCAGGATGGCGGCAACCAGCAACTCCAGATGGTACAGCAGCGCCTGCAACAGGCCTTCCAGAGCTTGCAGCAGGCCGCCCAGGGGAACGACAACGCAGGCTTCGATCAGGCGAAGCAGGAAGCCCGACAGGCCTTGCAGGAACTGCGCCAGGGCATGGACCAACTCCCGCAGGAGCAGCGTTTCCGGATCGAAGGCCAGATGGGCCGGGCTGAGCAGACGCTCCAGGGCGATGACCCTAACGCTGCTGCGCGGACGTTCGGCGAGGTCGTGGCAATTGTGGCCGAGCCCGACCAGAACGACGGGCAGGGTGCCCAGATCCTGGTGGAGCAGGTCGCACCAAGGCTGACGGTCACACAGCCCGAGCCGGAGGTGACGGTGCGGCAGCAGCAGCCGGAGATCATCGTGCGGCAGCCGAGGCCTACCGTGACGGTGGACATCCCGCAGCCGGAGATCATCGTCCGGATGCCTGAGCCTGAGGTGAGCGTCAGCCAGGCGCAGCCGCAGGTCCAGGTTCGCCAGAGCGAGCCCCAGGTGAGCGTCCAGCCGGCGGAGCCGGATGTCGATGTAGAGAGCGGGCAACCGGAGGTTCGCGTCCAGCAACTGGCAGACGACCAGTCGAACGTCGAGTTCGAAGGCAACCGGCAGCCGCAGGTCCGCTACGAACAGGTCGAGCCGCGTGTCGTCGTCAACCAGCAGGAGGGCCAGCCGCAGATCCGAATCGAGCGGCAGGGCGAGCAGCAGCAGGGTCAAGCGCAGCAGCAGAACCTGGCTGATCAACAGCAGATGGCCTCGACGCAGCAAGATGCGGCCAACGACAGTGCAGCCCGGCTCGCAGGCATGAGGATCGGCGAGTTGATGAACAAGTCGGTCTATGGAGCCAACGGCGAGAACATCGGCGATGTCGAAGACGTCGTCATCAACCGGAAGGATATGATCGGCGGGATGGTGGTCGGTGTCGGCGGTTTCCTCGGCATCGGAGAACGGCAGATCCTGATCCCGTTCGAGCAGGTCACGCTGGACGATACGGGACGCCTGGTGACCGACTTCAACAAGGCTCGGGTCGAGCAGATGCCGGCTTTCGATGACGCCGGCTATGAGCGGGTCCAGCCTGGCCAGAGCGTGAGTGCCACCTGGAATCGTGAGACAGCTTCCTCCAGAGCGTTGGAGCCAGGCGGCTCTTGCGAGGAGCGCCCCCTCCGCAATGACAGGATCCAGCACTACAATAAGAGGACCAATGATGGCGGCGACCTAAGCCGCCATCTGCCTGGGGCGTTACCGGTGTCGATGGCCAGCACTTGCCGCCTTCGGCTTTATCAACCAGTCGATGAAGCGCTAGATTGTTCAGGCAGAGATCATTGGTGTTCAGAAGCAAGATTGCCTAGAGGTAGATCATGAGTGTTGCGCGCCGTATCGGGACCATTGATGTCCTCTGGGTCATCATTGCCATTCTTGGTCTTTCTTCTGCGGTTGCGGGCATCTGGCTGATCGCTCTCGGCGGTTCCTGGTACTATCTCGGTGCCGGAGTTGCGATGCTGACAACTGCCTACCTGCTTTGGCGGCGTCGGCCTGCAGCTCCGTGGGTCTATGCCCTGTTGACAGTAGGAACGCTCGTCTGGGCGATCTGGGAAGCGGGCTTCGACTGGTGGCCGCTGGCCGCCCGAGGCGATGTCATCTTTCTTCTCGGCCTTGCCCTCCTGACCCCATGGGTCACCAGGGCACTGGGCGCACCGGATGGCCCTGGGCGCGTGTCCGCGATCCGTGGCAGTGGTCTCGCTCTTTCATCGGCCCTGGTAATCGCGCTGCTGGTCGGCATCGCGGCACTGATGAATGATCCCCATCGGATCTCTGGCAGGTTGCCCGAAGCGCGGGCGCAGTTGGCGGCGACCGGAGATGGCGTGCCACCAGGCGAATGGCACGCTTACGGCAGAACCGGCTTTGGCCAGCGCTATTCTCCTCTTGATCAGATCACACCGGACAACGTGGCGAACCTCGAGGTCGCCTGGACCTACAGGACCGGCGACGTACCAGGCAGCCGCCCTGGCGATCCGGTGGAAACGACCTTCGAAGTCACGCCGCTCAAGATCGGCGACCGTCTTTTCCTCTGTACCCCCTATCAGGACGTGATTGCGCTCGATGCGGACACGGGCGAGGAGCTTTGGCGCTACGACCCGCAGATCCGCGACGAGCTGGCGCTTCAGCATCTGACCTGCCGGGGGCTATCCTATCACGATGGAACAGCTGCCGACGCCGCGCCGGCAGCTGACATCCCGGATCAGCAGCCGGCGATCCAGCCGCCGCCCATCGATCTGCCGACGGCAACCGCGGGTGCGCAGACGGTCGCCTCCTGCCCCCGCAAGCTGTTCATGCCGACGGCCGATGGCCGGTTGATCGCGCTCGATCCCGAGACCGGCGGCGTCTGCACGAGCTTTGGCCTGGAAGGCCAGATCAACCTGTGGACGAACATGCCCCACATCAGGGCGGGCGGCTACTATTCCACCTCGCCCGTCGTGGTGACGCAGGAACTCGTGATCGTTGGTGGCACGGTGCTCGACAACGTGTCCACGACCGAGCCTTCCGGGGTCATCCGTGCTTTCGATGTCGATACCGGCTCCTTGGTGTGGAACTGGGATCCCGCCAACCCGGATCAGACCGCTCCCCTGCCGCCTGGTGAGACCTACACCCCCAACTCGCCGAACAGCTGGTCGATCTCCAGCGTCGATGAGCAACTGGGCATGGTCTACGTTCCGCTCGGCAACCAGCCGCCAGATCAGTGGGGAGGCAACCGAAGTGCAGACGTCGAGCGCTTCTCCTCCTCCGTCGTGGCTCTCGATCTGGCGACGGGCCAGGTGCGCTGGGTATTCCAGACCGTTCATCACGACCTGTGGGACTACGATGTTCCGTCACAACCAAGCCTGATTGATCTCACCACTGACGGCGAAGCGGTGCCGGCCCTGGTACAGCCAACCAAGCAGGGCGAAGTATACGTGCTCAATCGCCAGACTGGCGAACCCATCCTGCCGGTCACCGAAGTCCGGGTTCCGCAGGGTGCCGTCGAGGGCGACTTCACCGCGCCGACCCAGCCGGTTTCGCAGCTGTCCTTCGATCCGCCGCCGCTTTCTGGCGCAGACATGTGGGGCGCTACGATGTTCGATCAGCTTGCCTGCCGCATCGCGTTCCATCGCCTGCGCTACGACGGCCGATACACGCCTCCTTCGCTGCAAGGGTCACTGGTTTATCCCGGCAATTTCGGCGTGTTCAACTGGGGCAGCATCGCGGTGGACCCGCAGCGCCAGATTGCCTTCACCACGCCTGCCTACCTGGCCTTCGTTTCCCAGCTGATTCCTCGCAAGGACGACACCACGCTCTACGTGCAGGGCGAGGACCGCGAGGACAACAGCCTGCCGGCCCTGAACGAGAACTTCGGCGCACCGTTCGCCGTGCAGCTCTCGGCGTTCACGTCCGTTCTTGGCCTGCCCTGCCAAGCACCCCCTTGGGGTTATGTGGCAGGCGCCGACCTGACCACGGGAGAGATCGTCTGGAAGCATAAGAACGGCACGACGCGCGACGCAGCGCCAGTTCCGCTACCTTTCCCGATGGGCGTTCCCAATCTCGGTGGCCCGATCATGACCGCCGGTGGCGTCGCCTTCCTGTCTGGGACCATCGACTACTATGTCCGAGCCTATGACGTAACCGACGGTACGCAACGCTGGGAGAGCCGGCTTCCTGCGGGCGGCCAGGCAACACCAATGACCTACATGGGCAAGGATGGCCGCCAGTATGTTCTGGTGATTGCCGGCGGACATGGATCGCTCGGGACGAAAGTAGGCGACCATGTCATCGCCTATGCCCTGCCAAGACCTTGAGATCTTCTTCCGTCGACCGGCAGAGAAAGCTTGCGTCAATGCTTCGGCAGCTTATCAGCAATATGACAACGTCTGCGTCGTAGTGAATATCGTATTGGCCCACCCAATGCTTCGAAAGAACACATATCGGTATCCGCAACGCTACATGACTTGGGCCGGCTTCCTCTGCCGAAAACCTCACGAGAAAATGCCGGGATCACCACCAAAGGAGACTGCCGCGAAACCCTGGCCTTGGCCGTGCTGCTGTGATTCGATCCTGGTGAAGCAGGATGGGGGCGTCCGATGGTGCGCAAGGCGGTGGGTCAGGTGAGCCTGGTGGAAGCGCTGCTGCCGGCGGCCTTTGGCAG
>NZ_DATAGQ010000197.1:0-38134 GCF_036263595.1 Geminicoccus sp.
ATGGTGCGCAGTCATCCTACAACTACAACAGCGGCGGCAGTGGCGGCAGCGGCGGGACCGTCACCATCGACCTGAACACTGGCGGCAACATCAATGTTTCTTCGGCCAAGACGCTGTCCGACGGCGGCGCCGGTGTGCACGGGCTCAGCAGTGGCGGCACGGGCGGCATCGGCAACAAGCAGGACAGCAGCGGCGGCCAAGGCGGCAATGGTGGGAGCGGCGGCAGCGTCAATGTCAACGTGACCTCCGCTACGATCACCACGTCGGGTGATAACTTCGTCGGCGTCCTCGCGACGACGATCGGTGGCAACGGCGGCGGTGGTGACGACGAGAACGACAGCAGCGGCGGCCAGGGTGGTGCAGGCGGGCCCATCCAGATCAACCTGGAGGGCAGCGGGACGATCAGTACGGCCGGCGACTACGGCTACGGCATTCTCGGCCAGAGCATCGGCGGCTTCGGCGGCGATGGTGGCGACGACACGGCTCTTTTCGGTACGTCCGGCAGCGCCGGGCCCGGTGGCAATAGCGGTGGTGCCGGTGCCTACACGACGTCGGGGACCCGTATCACTACCACTGGCGACTATGCGGCCGGCATCGCCTTCCAGTCGATCGGCGGCGGCGGCGGCACAGGCGGGGATTTCACGGACGTCCTGGCGGGTGCGGGCGGCAATGGCGGCAATGGCGGCAACGGCACGCGGGCCGCGGTCAACTCGAGTTCGACCATCGAGACCAGCGGCGACCATGCCTATGGCATCCTTGCCCAGGCCATTGCCGGCAGTGGCGGTGCTGGCGGTGTCGCTGATGGGGCTGGTCTGGAGCTTGGCGGCGGTGGGGGCAGCGGTGGCACCGGCGGCACCGGCGGCATCCTGAACTACGGGACGATCACCACCGGCGGCTACGCCTCCCACGGCATCGTGGTGCAGTCTATCGGCGGCGGCGGCGGGGCGGCAGGCAGTGCCGGTGGCCTGATCGGCATCGGCGGCAACTCGACCTACTCCTATATCGCCAACGCCGGTGCCATCGACCTGGCCAGCACCGGCCAGATCACCACGAGCGGGGAGGCCGCCATCGGCATCGTCATGCAGTCGATCGGCGGCGGCGGCGGGACCGGCGGCGGCAGCACCGGGATCGAGACGATCGGCGGCAAGGGCAGCGCCGGCGGTGCCGGCGGCACCGTGATCGTCAACGGCATCGGCCCAATTACGACTCACGGCAAGTTCGCCCACGGCCTGGTGGCCCAGTCGATCGGCGGCGGTGGCGGCAACGGCGGCAGCACGCTGGACTTTTCCGTGGGCGTTCCGGCGATCGGCATCGGCGGTTCGGCCGGCAAGGGCGGTGCCGGCGGTACAGTCTGCCTGCTGAGCTACGCAGCCGACACCGACAACTGCAAGCAGCAGGGCAACGACGCACCGGATGGGCGGCCCGCCACCGTGATCACGAACGGCGACGCGGCGATCGGCGTGCTGGCGCAGTCGATCGGCGGCGGCGGCGGCAATGGCGGCGATGCCACCGGCTATAGCGGCGAGAGCATCTTCAACCTGCAGATCGGCGGCAATTCCGGCACCGGCTCCAGCGGCGGAATCGTCGACGTTTATCTCGACCAACTGACCATCCGGACCGCCGGTGCGCGCAGCATGGGCTTGGTCGCGCATTCGGTGGGCGGCGGCGGCGGCAATGGTGGCGCAGCCAGCGGCTATGATGGCGGCGTCGGCTACGCGGCAGGCCTGAGCCTGGGGGGCGCCGGCGGGGCCGGCGGCAATGGCGGGGAGGTCACCGTGAACCTCTCCAGCAGCTCGATCACGACTGGCAGCGCCCTGGCCTCGGGCAGCGAGGACAATCAGACCACCGACGCTTACGGGATCGTGGCTCAGTCAATCGGCGGCGGCGGCGGCAATGGCGGGGCAGCCACGGCCGATGACATCGACGTTGCCGTGCCGACCGGCGAGGGCGTGTCCCTGGCGGCAACCGTGGCGATGGCGGTCGGCGGCAAGAGCGGCAGCGGCGGCTATGGCAGCACCGTCAACGTCGAACTTTCCGACAACACCACCCTCAGCACGTTCGGCCAGGGCTCCCATGGTGTGGTTGCGCAGTCGATCGGCGGCGGCGGCGGCAATGGCGGCAACGTGACCGTCGACATCGGCGGCCAGGACGGCGGCGACATGACCAGCATCCAGACCGCCGACGACTATGCCAATGGCGTGCTCGCGCAGTCGATCGGTGGCGGTGGCGGCAATGCCGGCGTTGGCAGCAGCAATACCTACAAGCTCGGCGGCGCCCTCAACATGGACCTAGACATCGGCCTGGGCGGGACCGGCGGCAGCGGCAGCACCGGCGGTGCCGTCAAGATCGACCTGCAACCCTACGCCTTCATCATCACCCAGGGCTCCGGCTCGCGCGGCATTGTCGCCCAGTCGATCGGCGGCGGCGGCGGTGTCTCGCAAGGCGGCACGGTCATGCTGGGCGGCACGGCCAACGGCTATTCCGGCGATGTCGAGGTGGGCGTCGGCCGCAAGGGCAGCGGCGGTGCTGTCGGCGGCAGCGTGACGATCGACAGCTACGGGGCGATCACCACCAGCGGCGGCGATGCCGACGGCATCCTGGCGCAGTCGATCGGCGGCGGTGGCGGCCTCGGCGGCTCAATGGGCAACGATGCCTCAGCCGACCACCAGCTGGCCGGCGCCATCTCGCTGATCAAGGACGGCGAGAGCACCTATACGTTCCAGACCTATGTCGGTGGCCAGGGCGGCTCCGGGGCCAATGGTGGAACGGTCACGCTCGACGTCACCAGCACCATCCAGACCGCCGGCGACTGGGCGGACGGCATCGTCGCGCAGTCGATCGGCGGCGGTGGCGGTACCGGCGGCACGGCCACCTCGTCTGGCAGCCTCGCCAAGGCCACGACGGAGATCGGCGTGGGCGGCCAGGGCGGCATGTCCGGCAACGGCGGCGCCATCTCCGGCACCGTTTCCAGCACGATCAAGACGGTGGGCTATGGCGCCTTTGGCCTGCTCGCCCAGTCGATCGGCGGCGGCGGCGGCGGCGGCCAGGGCGGCGACGGCTCGGACAACTCCAATGCCACCGTCAGGGTCGGCGCTGGCTCCGGCGTGGGCGGCTCCGGCGGCGGCTCCGGCAATGGCGGGACCGTTGACCTGGCTGTGAATGGCGCGATCACGACCGCAGGCGATGACGCCTATGGCGTCGTGCTGCAGTCGATCGGCGGCGGCGGCGGCACCGGCGGTGCTGGCAGCAGCGGCAGCACCTCCATCGTCGACCTGACTGTGACCGTGGGCGGCAAGGGTGGCGGCAGCGGGGCCGGCGACGCGGTCACTCTGACCGGTGCGCCAAAGGTCACGACCACAGGCGAGCGCGCGTTCGGCGTGGTGCTGCAGTCGATCGGCGGCGGCGGCGGCATCGGCGGCACCGGCTCATCGGAAAACATCGTATCGCTGACCCTGGGTGGCTCTGGCGGCAGCAGCGTGAACGGCGGCGCGGTCGCGCTGGACACGACCGGCGGCACCATCAATACCTCCGGCACCGGCGCGCATGGCGTGGTGCTGCAATCGATCGGCGGCGGCGGCGGCATCGGCGGCGACAGCTCCGGCAGCGTCCTCACGCTGGGCGGCACCGGAAGCCAGACCGTCGGCAACGGCGGCAATGTCAGCTACAGCTCGGCTGGCTCGATCTTCACCACCGGCGAAAGCGCGTTCGGCATCGTCGCCCAGTCGGTCGCTGGCGGCGGCGGTCTTGGCGGGAGCCGTTCGGGCGCCTTTGCCGGGTCGAACCGCTCCGGCTCGGCCGGTGGCCTCACCTCCGGCACGGTCACCGTCGACGCCCGCGGCGGGATCAGCGCCACCGGCGAGAACTCGATCGGCATCTTCGCCCAGAGCGACGCGACCACGCCCGGCATGGTCGCCGTCACCGTCCAGTCTCAGGTCACCGGCGGGACCGGCAGCCAGGGCGTGGGCGTGCAGGTCGACGAAGGGAGCGGCAACACGCTGACCCTCGACGAGGGTGCCAGCATCAGTGCCGGCTCCGGTGTCGCGATCCGCTACACGGCGACCCGCAGTGCGTCGGAGGGTGCCACGCTGACCGTCACCAACGATGGTGGCGCGATCAACGGCTCCATCGACAACGCCACGCTGGTGTCGGGCGCAGCGCTAGCTGCCCCCATGACGACCGCGGCGCTGTTCGAGCAGGATTCCCTGTCGGCCATCCGCCTCGACAATCGCGGCACGGTCCGCGGTGCGAAAATAGTCGATGCAGACATGACCAATAGCGGCTCCCTGTTCGTGGGCCAGCCACGCGTCGTCGACGCCACCACCATCACCGGGAGCTTCGTGCAGGACGAGACAGGACAGGTTGTTGCCGATCTCGATCTGGCCCAGGACACGGGTGACCTTCTGACGATCAATGGCGACGCGATCCTTGATAGTGGCCTCAAGGTCTCGGCGATCAGCCTGCTGCCCGGCCGGAGCGCCAGGGTCGTGTCGGCCGACCATCCGGTGGGCGGGCAGTTGCAGGCGATCGCATCCCCGATCTTCACCTACGAGATGACCAGGAGCGGGGGTGACCATGCTGTCTCGGTCAAGCGTGCCGACTTCGATGGCCCGCTGGATGGCCGGTCGATGAACGAGCGCCGGCTGGCGCGCCATCTTCAAGAGATCTGGGACCTGGGAGGCACGCCTGACCTGGGTGAGCTGTTTGGCAGCCTCGACACGGCCAGCAACGGCAGCATCGACCAATATGGTGAGACGCTCTACGACCTGACCTTGGGCGTGGCCGCGGCGCCGGCGGCGCGTGCCCAATCCGTCATGCAGGGTTTTGCTGATAGCCTGTTCAGCTGCCCGACGTTCGAAGATGCCAGGGCGATCGTAAGGGAGCAGTCCTGCCTGTGGGCCCAGATCGAAGGCAGCACCACCGAACAGGATCCGAGCGACGGCACTGATGGTTTCGAGCGGCAGGGATTTACCTACCAGCTAGGCGTGCAGAACGAATTGGCGCCAGGGTGGTTTCTTGGCCTGTCCGCCGCCTACCGCCAGGATAGCTACGACAGCGATTAGGGCGGCTCTCAGAGCGACGGCGACAGCGCGCTCGCAGGCGTCACCGTCAAGCACGAGCGCGGGCCATGGCAGTTCGGGCTGGGTCTATCCGGTGGCTATGGCTGGTACGACACGTCACGCAAAGTCACCTTGGTCGGCACCGACACCAGGGCCAACAGCGATCCGGAGGTGCAGAACCTGGGCCTGCGTGCACGCGCCGCTTACGAGTTTGGCGGTCAAGACTTCTACCTCCGCCCCTCCTTGGACCTGGACGCCATCTATACGCGCCAGCCCGGCTATACCGAATCCGGCGCTGACGAACTGGACCTGGACGTCGACGACAGCGACCAGTGGGGACTGGTCGCCACACCGTCGCTGGAACTGGGCGGCCGGGTCGTTCTCGCCGAAGGCTGGATGTTCCGCCCCTTCCTGAGAGGTGGCGTCAGCTTTGGCGACCAGTCTTCCTGGACATCGAGCACCCGGCTGACCAGCGCGCCCGACCAGGCGGACAGCTTCGAGACGACGATCCCGATCGACGACATCGTCGCTCGCGCCAATGCCGGCCTCCAGGTCCTCAACGACGGGGAGGTCAGCGTGCGCGTCCAGTACGACGGCGAGTTCTCCGACAACATCACGAGCCATGGCGGTTCGGTGCGCGTGAACCTGAGCTTCTGACCGACGACAGCTATGGCCACGGGCTCACCACCCCGGGGTACAGGGGCGGATGTGCCAGCGCGAGCTTCGGCCAGGAGGAGGCTTGCTGCCCCCCTCGTGACTGCGAGACCAGCACTGCCTTCTCCGCCGATACGCTCTGGCCTGGATGCGGGATGGTGGAGCGGTCCGGTCGGAGTGGTCGCGGGACCGGCCGAGCCGCCGGGCGGACCTCGCACAGGTAGGTCGTGACAGACGCCGGCTCCCCGGGCGCTCGTTACGATTTTACTTTCGGCATCGCCGTCCGACGATGCCCTTTGTCCGGCTGGAGCTGCGGCAGACCCGGAGGGAGTACAGGGCCGACATTGAAGCGAACAGGGGCAGAGAATCGTCCATTCCACAATCTTGTCGCTCGATCGAGGATGGGGCCGACACAACACGCTCGCTTGCCGGGTCGCTCTCGCGGAACACCCAGCAACAGGCCGACGCCATGTCACTTGCACCCATCGAGATGATCTTACGGCCCGGAATGGCCCGTCAGCAGACCGTCCAGGTGAAGGCTGCTGATGACTGCTGTGGATTTACGAGGGGTGGGCATCCTGCTATCGATCTGGTCACTCGTGACCGAGGTGCTGCCATGGCCGGTTCGGAAACGGTCGTTCCGGACAGTCGTGTGCTGATGCGTCGCTCGCTCCAGGCGTCCCTGGCCGAGTTGCCCAGCTTGGTCGAGCAGGTGGAAGAGAGCATCGTGAGAGCGGGTTTGCCGCTCGATCTCGGGCTGCAGTTCACCTTGGCGTTCGACGAGGTTCTGACCAACATCGCGAGCCACGCGACGGCCGCCGCAGGCCGTGCGGTATCGGTCGACATCGTCCTTCAACTGTTCGCTGATCGTCTCCAGGCCACCGTCAGCGACGATGGCCCTGCCTTCGACATGACCTTGGTGGCGGACCCTGATCTGGACGCAGACCTGGACGAACGTTCCATCGGCGGTCTGGGGTTGTTCATCGTCAGGAACGTGATGGACGAGGTGATCCACGACCGGCTGGGCAGCCAGAACCGCTTGGTTCTGATCAAGCGCCTGGACCGATCAGGACCGACGGAAGACGGAGCGGACTGAGCAACCCTGAGAGACATGGCTTTGGCGGGAGTCAGCTGACGCTATCGGCTGGGGCCTCGGCCAGGACACGCGCGAGGTTGCAGACCGCTTCCTGATAGCGGCGGTTGCCGATCCCGATGAAGTTACGGGCCAATTCGAGCAACATGCGCTGTTGCGGAGTCGGGGCCAATGCATCCTCCGCCTCCATTCCTTCAAAGAAGAACCCGACCTCGACGCCCAAGGCCTGGGCAATCTGATAGAGCCGGCCTGCGGCGATGCGGTTGACACCCTTCTCGTATTTGTGGGCCTGCTGATAGGTGACGCCGATGATGTCCGCCATCTGTTGCTGGGTCAGGCCAAGCATCGTACGGCGGGCACGCATCCGGCCACCGACGAAGACGTCGATGTCCTGGGCGCGGGCCCGCCCGGTTCCGCTAGTGGACATTTTGCTGATGGTGGTGGCCATCTCCGTCTCCGGCTGAGAAGCAGAGCGCCCGAAGACCAGAACGGTGCGCCTGATTTCTACTCTAGCGCGCATGTCTTAACAGAGTATTACGCCGTCAATACCGGGTAGCCACAGGCGCAACTTGAGCTTGTCGTCTCGATGCGCGAGGGATGCGAACGGAAACGAGGCCGAAGGACGAACGCATGCGGATGAAGGAACGGATCGAGGCGGCCTTGGCGCCGCTGGCGCCGCTGGCATTGCAGGTGCGGGACCGCTCCGACGAACATCGGGGCCATGGTGGCTGGCGCGAGGGTGGAGAGACTCATTTCGACGTGATCGTCATATCGGCCGCATTTGCGGGCCAGAGCCGGGTCGCGCGTCATCGCAAGGTCAACGCGTTGCTTGCCCCGCTGATGGCGGAGCGTATTCATGCGCTGTCCCTCAGCACCCTCACGCCCGACGAAGCGCTGCGGCGGGAGGTGTGAGAGGCGCCAAAGCCACATCCCTGTGATCCAAAAACCCGATTGCCGGGCAGCCGTGAAGACCCTACGGCAAGTTCTACCTGCAAGCTCTTGATTTGGATCGAGGACCCGCTGCTGATCGTGGCGCGGCTCCCAGGGAAGAACAATTTGGTCGATTCCGCGCCGCAACCTGGCCTGACGCGCCGTTTCTTCTTGGCCGCCACCACAATGCCTGTGGTTGCCGGTCTCGTCCCGGCACCAGCCATTGCAAAAGCGCGCGCTCAGGGACTGGAGCAGGTGCTAGCCTTTCGCCACCAGCACACAGGCGAGCAGCTGAAGATCGTCTACAAGGCCGACGGCCGCTACGTTCGCGAGAATCTACGTCGAATCGACCGGCTCCTGCGTGATTGGCGCACCGGGCAGATCAAGCCAATCGATCCGAAACTGCTCGATGTGCTTTGGGATCTGCAGGCGAAGCTGGAAACACGTGGGGTGATCGAGGTTCTATCCGGCTTTCGGGCACCGCGGACCAATGCGATGCTGCGGCGCAAGAGCGAAGGTGTCGCCAAGAACAGTTTCCACCTGAAGGGCAAGGCGATCGACCTTCGGATCGAAGGCTGCACCTGCCGCCAAGTCCGCAAGGCCGCCGTGGCCATGGCTCGGGGCGGTGTCGGGTATTACCCCACTTCGAACTTCGTGCATCTGGACACAGGCGCACCGCGGAGTTGGGCCTGGAGCTGAAGCGCACTCTTTCGACTCAATCAGGGACGCCACGAAACCACAGGCCTTCAAGAACCTCCCCTGCCCCGCCGACGAAGGTCGCAAGCATTGCGCGCGTGAGGCAAGCTGCGTTGAGGGCCGGTCTACCGGCACAGGAAGCGTGACACCGGAAGGATCAGGATGGGCCCCTACGCTGCTGTCGTCGCGGTCGTCATCGGCGCGACCTTGCTGCAGTTCGCCAATGCCCTGTTCGCCATCCTCCTGCCTGTTCGCCTGACGCTGGCCGAGGCTTCGCCGGTCGTGGTCGGGCTGATCGGCACGTCCTACGGCGCGGGCTTCCTGTTCGGATGCTGGATCGGGCCCAGGCTGGTCCGACGGGTCGGACATATCCGCTCCTTCGCCGCCCTGGCGGCCGCCTGTGCCATGGTCGCACTGTCGTTCGAGGCCGCGCCCTCACCCTGGCACTGGATCTTGCTGCGCTTCCTGATGGGTATCGTGCTCGCGGCCCTGTTCGTCGTCGTTGAGGCCTGGCTGGCCGCGGCAACACCCAAGGATGCGCGCGGCGGCGTGATCGCCTTCTATCTGGTCGCCATCAAGGGCGGGGTCATCCTGGCCCAGATGCTGTTCGCGCAGGGCGACCCGGCGTCCGCATTCTGGATCGGCTTGGCCGTGGCCGGGTTCATCGCCGCCCTCATTCCCATTACGCTGACGCGCACGGCCGAACCGGCACTGCCGACGGAAGCCGGCTTCCGTCTGATCGAGCTCTGGCAAACGGCACCCGCCGCACAGTCGTGGGCGTCATGGGTGCCGGCCTGATCAACGGCGCGGTCCCTGCCCTGCTACCGGTCTGGGGTGATCGTACCGGGACTGGCGTCAGCACCTCGGTGCTTTTGCTGTCCGCCATGCAACTGGGCTCGCTCTTGGTACAGTGGCCGCTCGGACGCCTATCGGACAGGACCGACCGTCGCTGGGTGATCGTCGGGTGCCTGGCTGGCGTCGCCGCCTTTTCCGCCGTTTTGGCTGCAGGTCCACCGAAGGGTGACATCCCCCTGTTCGGCATCTTCATGCTGCTGGGCGGCGTTGCGTTGAGCTTCTACGGCATCTGCGCCGCGCATGCAGCCGATCATGTGCCGCCGAGTGGGATGACACGCCTAGCGTCCGGCATGCTGTTCATCTGGGCAGTCGGCGCAGCGACCGGGCCATTTCTTGCCGCCCAGTCCATCGAGATCGCCGGCCCCGCTGGGCTGTTCCTGTTCTGTGCCGTGGTCACAGGGGGTGTCGCGGCGTTCGTCCTGTGGCGCATGACCCGCCGCGCACCGGTTCCGCGCGAGCATCGGCCGGGTTTCGTGAACCTGCCGGCTACCAGTCCCTCCATCGGCCAGATCGACCCGCGGTCCCGCTGACGACGCTGGTTGCCACGTGTACGGTCCGGCCGGTGACAATGGAGGTTCGGCATGATCGGCAGGCGCAACATCCTCTCGGCACTTCCCGGCGGTGCGGCCGGCATAGGCCTCATGCCTATTTCTGCGGCCTCCGCGCAGGAACTGCCCGAGATCCGCTGGCGCCTGGTGTCGAACTTCCCAAAGTCGCTCGACACGATCTTCGGTACGGCGGTGGAGTTCGCCCGCGCAGTGGGCGAACTCACGGAAGGCAGGTATCGCATCGACGTTTTTGCGGCTGGCGAGATCGTGCCGGGGCTGCAGGTCCTGGACGCGGTCCAGAACGGCACGGTCGAGATGGGCCATGGCCCGACCTACTTCTACTCCGGGAAGGACCCAACCTTCACCCTGTTCACCGGCCTGCCGTTCGGCCTGAACACGCGCATGCAGAACGCCTGGTTCTACCAGGGCGGCGGCGAGGCGCTGCTCAACGACTTCCTGGCGAAGTACCAGGTCTGCGCGCTGCCGGCGGGGAACTCCGGATGCCAGATGGGTGGATGGTTCCGCAAGGAGATCAAGTCGCTCGCCGACCTGAAGGGGCTGAAGTTCCGGATCCCCGGCATGGCCGGCCAGATCTGGCAGCGGCTTGGGGCGGTGCCGCAGCAGATCTCGCCGGGCGACATCTACCCTGCCCTGGAGCGCGGGACGATCGATGCGGCCGAGTTCGTCGGCCCCTATGATGACGAAAAGCTCAGCCTCTACAAGGTCGCGAAGTACTACTACTACCCGGGCTGGTGGGAAGGTGGGGCTGCTGCCTTCACGCTGGTCAACCTGGAGATGTGGCAAGACCTGCCCGAGCACTACCGCTCCGTCCTGACCTACGCTTCGGCCTACGCTAACGGCTGGATGACGGCGAAGTACGATGCGGCAAACCCGAAGGCGCTGCAGCGGTTGGTGGCGGCTGGCGCTGTCCTGCGCCCGTTCCCGGCCGAGGTCATGGAAGCTTCCTGGAAGGCCGCCAACGAGCTCTATGCGGAGCTCTCTGCCGGGAATGCAGATTTCAAGCGCGTGTACGAGCACCTGATCGCATTCCGGGACGATCAGTATCTCTGGTGGCAGGTCGCCGAGTCCGGATTCGATGCTTTCATGATACGTCACCGGCGAGGCTGATCGTCTTGCCGGCAACAGCCGTCGAACCGGCCCACCCTGGAAGAGTGTTCGGCCTCGGCCAAGGCAGGCTTGTCGTCTGCTTCTTCGTGCTCGCGGTCGTGTCGGCGCTGAAGGGGTTGCACCGGGCAATCGCGCCTGAGGTCGTCTATTTCTACTACACCAACTACGAGTTCGGATTCATCCTGCGCGGCCTGGTCGGTCAGGTCTTCGCGCCGCTGCTCAAGACCACGCCGGTGAGCATGCATGGCCAGATCATGCTTGTGTGGCACATCCTGAGCCTCGGGGTCCTCATGGCCGTGCTGTCCTTTCGGGCAGCACGGCTGGTGGCTGCCACGGGACGTGCGGACGTGATGGCAATGGCGTTGCTTCTGTTCTGCTCGCCGTTGATCCCTTCCCTCGCCTTCTTCGTCGCTTCGCCGGACATCCTGCTCTGCCTGGTGACGCTGGGGATTCTTGCGGCCATGCGGGGTGGCCACCCGGTCCTGGCTTGGCTGCTCTTCCTCCTGGGCACCATCATTCACCAACTCATGGTCTTCATCGCACTGCCGGTGATGATTCTGGCCAGCGTGATGCAGGCGAATCGGCAATGGTTGGTGGTGGTGGGGTCGGTGGTGGTGAGCCTGCTCGCCTGCCTGGTCGTCCTGATGGCACCGCCGGCGGACGAGCGGTTCGTTCAACGCTTTGTCGAGGCCGGCATCACACCGGAGGGTGCTCGCGACCTCTACGACTTCCAGCTCCGCCAATCGCTCACGGACATGCTGGATAAGATGGCCTTGATCTGGCGCGCGCATCTTCTGAACGGCCTGATCAGTCTGACCTATGGAACGGTGGCTGCAGTCGCCATCCTCCTGGGCTGTCTTTCCCGGATGAATGTCATCCAGGATGCGCTGCGCAGTCTGATCCCTGTGCCGCCGGGTCGATGGCAGAGGGTCGTGGCCGTGCTTCTAGCCGTTGGTGCGGGACTTGGCCCGCTGGTGGTGCTGGCGCTAGCCTGGGACTTCTCCCGGCTAGCGCTGCTCAGTACCTTCACCTCGTTCCTGGTAGCCGAACTCCTGTTCCGGCATCAGGGCGCGAAGCTGCAGCGCTCTGTCGGCACCGTCACGGCAGGCAGCACTGCGCTCGCCGCAGTGCTGCTCTGCCTGCCGCTGTTGGCGCTCTGGCCGGCGGGAATGAAGCTCAACAACGAGCTGCCGATCGTCCGGAATCCCGTCATGGACATCCCTGTCGTGAGGATGGCTGTCGAGCACTTCCAGGCGTTCTACGACCGCGACAAGCTTCAACCCGTCCGGGTCGACGATTAGGAGCCTATTCGGGCCAGCAGGCCCGCCCTGGACGCATCGTGGGTGCCGGTCTTGCCGCCGGTGAGGGCGTCGAGGATCGGCAGTGCCAGCTGCTTGCCGAGTTCCACGCCCCACTGGTCGAAGCTGTTCACGTTCCAGCAGGTCCCCTGCACGAAGATCGCGTGCTCATAGAGCGCAGTGATTGAACCGAGCGTCCGGGCGTCGAGCTGCTCGTAGAGGAAGGTGATGGATGGGCGGTTGCCGGTGAACAGCTTGTGCGGGACGAGATTCTCGAGTGCCTCGCCGGAGAGGCCCTGCTTGGTCAGTTCGGCCCGAACCTCCGCCTCGTTCTTGCCGCGCATCAGCGCCTCGGACTGGGCCAAGCAGTTGGCGATCAGCTTTTGGTGTCCATCGCCGATCGGGGTGCGGCTGTGCCTGGCCAGCAGGAACTCGCAGGGAATGACCCGGTTGCCCTGGTGGATCAGCTGGTGGAATGCGTGCTGGCCATTGGTGCCCGGGGAGCCCCAGACGACCGGACCGGAGCCGTAGACGACGGGAGCGCCATCCAGCATCACGCCCTTGCCATTGCTCTCCATGTCGACCTGCTGCAGGTGCGGCGTGAACAGCTCTAGTCGCTGGTCGTAGGGCAGCAGCGCTACGGTGGTGCTGCCCATCACGTCGATCTCCCAGACCCGCAGCAGACCCAGCAGCATCGGCAGGTTCTGCAGGATCGGCGCCGACTTGAAATGCAGGTCCATCTGGTGAGCGCCGTCCAGAAGCTCGGCGAACTTCGCGAAGCCTACGGAAAGCGCGATCGGCAGGCCGATGGCCGACCACAAGGAGTAGCGACCGCCGACCCAGTCCCAGAAGCCGAACATCTCTTCGGTCGAGATGCCGAACGCGCTGACTTCCTTAGCATTGGTCGACACGGCTACGAAGTGGGCACCCACGGCATCCTCGCCCAGTGCATCCGCTACCCAGGCACGGGCCGCCCGCCCATTGGTCATGGTCTCCATGGTGGTGAAGGTCTTGGATGCGATTACGAACAGGGTTGTGGAGGGATCCAGTGTCGCCAGCACGTCATGCATGTCGGACGGGTCGACATTGGCCACGAAATGTACCCGCAGGTCCCGCCTTGCATCGGGCGACAGGGCACGGACGACCATGCGAGGACCGAGGTCCGAGCCACCGATGCCGATGTTCACGACGTCGGTGAAGGGCTTGCCGGTCGAGCCGGTCCGGGTGCCGTTGCGTACGGCATCCGTGAACTTCTCGATCGCGGCCAGGACGCCGTTCACGTCCGGCATGACGTCCTTGCCGTCGAGCAGCACGGGCGTATTCGATCGGTTGCGCAAGGCCGTGTGGAGCACCGCCCGGTTCTCGGTCGTGTTGATCCGCTCGCCGGCATACATCGCGTCACGCCGTGCCTCGATGCCGGCCGCCTTGGCCAGCTTCTCCAGCAGCGGAAGGGTGTCGGCAGTGATCCGCGACTTGGAGTAGTCCATCAGGATCCAGCAAGCTTCGGCAGAGAAGCGTTGGAAGCGCTGTGGATCCTGCTCGAACAGGATACGCAGGTGCTGCTTCTTGACCTGGCTCCCGTGCGCCCGCAGTGCCTCGAACGCTTCATTCACCTGCTGGTTCATCACCCTCTCCTGCTCGTTCCGCTTGAACCGCCGCGCCACGCGGATGCCGCTTGGCAGGAGGCCCGTCCAGCCCCAAACCCGGCAGCGCCCCATTCCTAGCAAGGATCGCCCCGTCTTGCGCCGTCTCGTTCTCGATACTGCCTGGGTCCTGGCCAGCCGTCTCGTCATGCGCGGCGCGAACATGGTTGCACTGTTCATGCTCGCACGGGCGCTGCCGGTCGCCGATTTCGGCTTCTACGGGTTCCTGGTAGCGACGACGCTCATCCTGACGGTGGGGCTCGACCTGGGAGTCCGCCAAGCCGGGGCCTATGCGATCGGCCAGCGAGGTGTTCCGGCTGGCGCCGTGGCGGCGACAAGCGTTGGCCTGCTGGCGATCCTGACGCCGCTCGGTGCCGCCGCGACCTGGTATGCCTGCACGTTCGGCGGCTACCGCTTGGACAATCATCTGCTGCTCGCCGCGGCCATGGTGACTCCGCCCCAGCTCGTGATGCGGACGCTGCAGGGACCATTCCTCGGCCTGAAGCGGGTGGCGGAACTGAATGTCGGCGAACTCGCCGTGCGTGCGGTCCTCCTGCTGCTGACCGTGCCCACGTTCTTCCAGGGCCTGCTCGACCTGGAGACAGCGCTGCTGATCCTGGTGGCTGCCCAGTGGACTGGTGCCGTAATGCTGCTGGGCCAGCTGCTGGTCCGAGTGCGTCCCCTCGCCCTCCCTTCGCCGAAACTGGCCCTCAACCTCGTCAGCGATGGCCTGCCGTTCCTGGCCGGCATCATCGGCGTCATCCTGTTCAGCAGGGTCGGCATCTGGGCCGTGGCAGGGCTCGACCAGCCCGAGCTGGTCGGTCGCTACGTCGGCGCCCTGCGGATGACCGAACTGCTCGCCGAGATCGCCACCGCCGTGGGCGTGGCCGTGTTCGCGCATGGTGTGCAGCAGGACAAGGACGGACGGGGTGCGTCCGACACCATTCGCCTCGTCCGCCTGCTCACGCTCGGGATGGTCGTATACGCGGTGATCGTCGCGTTATTTGCACCCCAGATCCTTCGCATTGGCTTTGGTGAGGCCTATGTCGGCGAGGCTGGTGCCTTGCGGCTGATGCTGCCTGGTGCCGTCCTGGGCTGCCAAGCGAGCATGCTCTATCCAGGTCTTTCCGCCCGCGGCCAAGCCAAGCTCGGACTCCTGATCTTCGGACCTGGCACCATGGTCCATGGGGTTCTGGTCTGGTGGCTTGCACCACTTCTAGGTGTAGCCGGCGCCGCCATCGGCTACACCGTGGGCCAAACGGTCGTGGCCATGGCCGTCCTCCTCGCCTGGAATCGCATCTTCGGGACGCCGTTCATCGAGTTGCTGCTGCCGTCCGCCGCGGATGGCCGGGCGATGATGCGGTTGCTGCGGCGCCGAGGCGACAGCACAGGACCGGATTGACGATGCCGGGGCCGAAGCCAGTTCCCGGCGTTTCATGGTGTGGATCGCCTCGCTAACCTCGCTCCATGACGATCTCCCGAGAACACCGCTCGCTCCTGACCGGCATCGGCATCGCCGTCACCATCCTCTTGCTGGTGGCAGGTGCCATCGGAGTGCACCGGCCCATCCTGGTGCTCCTGATGATCGCCGGTGTTGCCGGGACTGTCCTGTCGGTGGCGCGGCTGCTGCCAGGCGCCATCGCGCTCAGCACGACGCTCGCCACCTGCATCGCAATCTACACGGTAGCGTTCACCGGTGGTGCCATCGCGGTCTTCCATCACGCGCACTGGCTCGGCACGACATCGGGCTTCCTCCTCCCCCTGCTCAGCTTCGTAGCTGGTGTCGCGTGGAGAAGGCAGGCGATCCGCCACCAGCTCGCGCGCCGGCGTCGCTCACAGCGGGACCGGATCCTGGTGCGCGGCATAGGGTGGCTCTGCCTATGCTTTCTGGTGGGCATCGCCGTTGTTGCTGTGGTGCCGCCTGGTGAGAATCCCGGCCCGGCGACGGTGTCCCTCATTGCGGCCATGACGTTGATCTCCGCCATCACTGTCTGGTTCGTTGTCGACATCACGGCACTGCTGAACGAGACAGGGAGCCTGTTCCACCTTTTCCTGATCAGGATGAGATCACGAATCGTGCCGATCTTTTCCTTCCTGATCGTATTCCTGTTCATCGGGGTTCTGTTCGCAACGATCTATGCGCTCCTGGACCATCACACGGCCCAGCCGGCCTTCGCCGTGGCTGGGACCGGCACCCGGCTCGACCTGCCCGATGCCATCTACTTCTCGTTCGTGACCCTGAGCACAATCGGCTATGGCGACATCACCCCGATCGATGCGATGGCGCAGGTCCTGGTGATCGCGGAGATCATCTTCGGCGTGGTGCTGCTCCTTTTCGCATTCACCGAAATCGCCGCATACAACCCGGAAGCCGATGCCACGGACGATCAGGTGGAGAAGGATCCAGGAAGCGGCCGCGGCTAGGTACGCCGTACCTTCATCGGGTTCCTCTCGGTGGACCTGTTCGCGGCCTTACCATGCCGCACGGTAGATCGCCGCGGCATCTGCCAGCTCGACCGGCACAGGGTTGTTTACAAGCAGGCGCTGCTGCTTCAGGGCCTCGGCCGCAAGCATCGGGATGGCATCCTGCTCGATCCCGACGTCCCGCAGACGCTGCACCAGCCCGACCGAGTGACTGAGCGTTGCCAGGGCCTCGATGAAGCGAACGGCCCCTTCCCTCCCCTCGCCGGGGCCGATGTCCGGGAACACCAAGGGCGCCAGCTCGGCATAGCTGTCAGCGCAGGCCTCCATGTTGAAACGCAGCACGTGCGGCAGCACGAGCGCGTTGGACAGCCCGTGCGGCACGCCGTAATGGCCGCCAAGGGGGTAAGCCAGGGCATGGACGGCCGCCACCGGCGAGTTGGTGAACGCCTGACCCGCCAGCATCGAGCCCAGCAGCATGGCAGAGCGCGCTTCCAGGTCGCGCCCCTCATGGACGGCGCGATGGATATTGCTGCCCAGCAGTTGCAAAGCCTGGCGGGCCAGGCCACGCGAGATCGGGTTGTTGTTGGCGCTCACCGATGTGTACGCCTCGATCGCATGCACCATCGCGTCGATACCGGTGGCAGCCGTGACCGGAGCAGGCAGCCCCAGGGTGAGCTCGGGATCCAGCAACGCGATGTCCGGCAGGATCACGGGCGACACCACGCCCATCTTCTCGTGGAGGCCGGTCGTGATGATCGCGATCGGCGTGACCTCTGCTCCTGTCCCGGCGGTCGTAGGAATCAACAATAGCGGCAGACGAGGTCCCTTGGCATTGCCGACGCCATAGGCGCTGCGAAGATCCTGGCTGGTACCCAAGAGGAGCGCCACCAGCTTTGCGACGTCCAGGGACGAGCCACCGCCCAGCCCAACAACCGCCTGGGCTTGTGCTTCGGCCGCGAGGGTCGCGGCCCGATAAACCACGGGCTCCGGCGGGTCGGCCGTGACCTCGTCGAACAGCGTGACCTCGACACCGGCTTGATGCAACAGCGCCAGTGGCTGCTCGATCAGCCCAGCCTGCACGATGCCCTTGTCGGTCACCAGGGTGATGCGGTGCCAGCCTCGGTCCGTCACGATCCGTCCAAGCTCGGTGATGGTCCCGGCACCAAAGCGGATGCTGGGAGTCGTATGGAAGGAAAAGCTGTTCATGATCACGGCCCCAGGAGAACGAGCACTACATGGCTCGTGCCAATCGTCCGGCAACGGAACTGCAATGCCCAATCCGGCTTTTTACAGTGCTGATGATGGTATCGGCGCCCGGTCAACCTAGGCAGAGAACACGACCAGATGAAGAGCAAGCCGACGCGTCACACGATCGGGATCGAGGAAGAATATCTGCTGGTCGACCTGGAGACCCGCGCCTTGGTGCCCAAGCGCAATGCGCCGTTCTTCGCAGCCTGCCGCAAGGAGCTCGGTGAGCAGGTGACGCCGGAGCTGTTCCAGTCGCAGATCGAAATCGCAACCGGCGTGTGCAAGACAGTGGGTGCTGCCCGTAAGGAACTCTCGCAGATGCGTGCCACGATCGCGGCGATTGCCCGCGAGTACGGCATGGCACCGATCGCCTGCTCCACCCATCCCTTCTCCCACTGGGACGAGCAGCGCACGACCAGTGGTGCCCGCTACAGTAAGATCGCGCAGGACTATCGCCTGGTCGCCCAGCGGGCGCTCGTTTGCGGCATGCACATCCATGCCGGCATCGAGGAAGAGGACGAACGCATCCGGGTGATGAACCGGCTCGTCCCGTACCTGCCGCTGTTCCTGGCACTCTCGGCCTCGTCACCATTCTGGCAAGGCCATGCCACCGGCATGAAGGCGTTCCGGCCGACAATCTTCGGCGAGCTTCCCCGCACCGGGATCCCGCAGGTATTCGCCGATTGGGCGGAATGGCAGGCATTCACCCACCTGTTTGCCAAGACAGGTTTATGCACCGATTCCTCGAAGATCTGGTGGGACCTGAGGCCCAGCCTGCGCCAGCCGACGCTCGAGCTGCGCGTCGCCGAGATCTGCACGCACTTGGAAGACACGCTCACGCTGGCAGCCATGTACCAGTCTCTGCTGTCGATGTTCGCGCGCACCGAGGATCCGGTGCCGCACCGGTTCCAGAAGCTCGTCACCGAGGAGAACAAGTGGCGGGCACAACTGAGCGGCGTGGCTGCCGAATTGGCTAGCCTTGAGCGCGAGCGTCTCGTTCCAGTCCGTGAACTCGTGGCCGAGCTGGTGGACGAGCTGGCCGAGGACGCCGATGCCCTCGGCTGTGGCAGCGAGCTTCGTCGGGCGAACGACATCGTCGCACGCGGTACCAGTGCCGATCTGCAGATTAGCGCCTGGCAGGCAGCAAAGGACGCTGGGTTGGACGACGATCAGGCCGGCACAAAAGTCGTCGACCTGCTGATCGGGATGACGGTCGACGGTACCAAGACGAAGTACCGCCCGACCGTAAATGCCGTCAGTGCTTGAGCCAGCTATTCCGGCACGATGATCTTCTCGGAACCCTCCAACAACTTGGGCATGCTCGCGTGGTTCAGGTGTTCGATGGCCGCCTCACTTAGCGACAAGTGCACGGCACCGATCAGCTCGTCCAGCTGCGCAACGCTAGTGGCGCTCGCAATGGGGGCGGTCACCGATGGCCGCGCCATCAGCCAGGCAAGCGAGATCTGTGCGGGTGTCGCACCGGTGTCGCTGGCAATGTCGTCGAGCGCCGATAGGACTCTCATCCCACGAGCATCGAAATTGCCTCCCATCCCGTGGCCACGCACGCTCTGCGACAGGTCGGCTTCGCTGCGGTACTTGCCGGTAAGGAAACCCTTGGCCAGCGAGAAGTAGGTAACGACGCCCAGGCCCTGCTGCTGCGCCACCTCCTCCAGGGCGACCTCGTACGCCATCCGGTCGTACAGGTTGTAGTGGGGCTGGAGGACCTCGAACCGGCCAATTCCCTTGGCTGCGGAGACATCCAGCGCTTCCGTCAGCCTTGGCGCCTCATAGTTCGACGCGCCAATCGCACGCACCTTGCCAGCCTTCATCAGCCGGTCGAACGCCTCCAGCGTTTCCTCCAGTGGCACATCTGGATCGTCCTGGTGAGCGAAGTACAGGTCGATCCGGTCGGTCTGCAGGCGGCGCAGCGATGCCTCGACTTCCTCCGCGATGTAGCTGGCCTTCAGGCCCTTCTTGCCGCCACCCATGTCCATGCCGACCTTGGTGGCGAGCATGACGCGGTTGCGGGCGCCACGAGTCTTCATCCAGTTGCCGATAATCGTCTCGGATTCGCCACCCTGGTTGCCCGGACCCCAGGTCGAGTAGACATCTGCGGTGTCCAGCGCATTCAACTCGGCATCGACGAACCGATCGAGGAGGTCGAAGGACGTCTTCTCGTCGACGGTCCAACCGAGAACGTTGGTGCCCAGCACGAGCGGGGCGATCTTCAGGCCCGAACGGCCGAGCTCTCGCAGTTCCAATTTCTTCTCCGTCGCATATCTGAGCCGGACATCAAACGTGTGAATTGGTCCACTCTGTCGCAGAATAAAGGGGGATGGTCAGCCACCCTCCCCTCACCCATGCCTGATCACACGACGCACTTGGTCATGCCGCCGTCGACATAGTAGGTCGTGCCCACGCTGTAGCTTGCCCGGGACGAGCACAGGAACACGAAGAAATCGGCGACTTCCTCAGGCGATGCGAACCGCTTGATTGGTGCCCATTCATCCGCGATGCCCTGAATATAATCCTTCCAGGTGCGGTCCGTCCCTTCAGTAAGTTGAGTGGCGGTCTTTACCCAATCCGGCGTGAGGGTCAGGCCGAGATTGATCGCGTTCACCCGGACGTTGTGCGGGATCAGCTCGTTCGCGAGGTTCTTGGAGAACATCACGAGCGCGGCCTTGGTGGTATTGTAGATTGGTTCGTACCAAAGCGGCTGAGTGGCGCAGATCGAGGCGTTGTGCAGGATCACTCCACCACCGCGCTCGATCATGGACGGTGCAAAGCCCCGTCCCAGCCGGACGGCTGCCATGACGTGCAGATCCCAATAATATTGCCACTTGTCGTCGGCAGCTTCACGGATCGTTTCGTTGCTGCCGGTTCCGGCGTTGTTGATCAGGATGTCTGCACCACCGAACGCCTTGGTCGTCTCCGCGATCAGCTGCTCGCATCCCTTCGCCGTCGCGACGTCGACGCCCACGGCGAGCGTACGGGTATCATGCCTGGTCGCGACCTCGGCCGCCGCTTCCTCCGCCCGTTCGACCTGACGTGCCGCGATCACCACGTGCGCGCCTTCCGCCGCCAGGCCATGGGCCACCGCACGGCCGATGCCGATACTGCCACCGGTGATCACCGCCACCTTGTCGCGAAGCCCCAGATCCATCGATCGCCTCCCCTGTACCAGTCCGGCGGAGCTGCCGGCTCTCTTCCTCAACGTCTGCTGCGCAGCACTTCCAGCACGATCTGGCGCGCCTCCGCATCGACCGTCGGCGTGACGCCTCCCCAATGCGCGAAGCCGGGCACCGCCTGGTGCAGCAACATGCCAAGCCCGTCGACGATCCTGTGCCCCCTTCGCCGGGCCCGCGCCGTCAGCTCGGTCTCAAGCGGAACATAAACGAGCTCCGCAACTGGCGCCGAAAGCGGCAGCCCATCGAGCTGCAGGTCGTGGTTCGGCTGTCCCTTCATGCCGAGCGAGGTCGCCTGGACCAGCAGCCCTGCCCCTTCCAGAGCTGCGGAGCGCTCCTGCCAGCCGACAGCATCGATCCTGCGGCCCTGGAAGATCAGCCTGAGATCGGCAGCCAGGGCATCGGCTTTCGCTACGGTCCGATTCACGAGGCGCAGTTCCAGCACCCCCGCATCAAGCAATGTGATGGCGACGGCACGGGCAGCACCTCCGGTGCCTAGGAGCACCGCCGGCCCCTGCTCCGGCCGCCAGTCCGGCGCCTGCTCGCGCAGGTTCGCCATGAAGCCGGCGCCGTCCGTACTTGTGCCGATCAGGCTTCCGTCCGACTGCACCATCACGGTGTTGACGACGCCCATCCTGGCCGCGACCGCATCGCGCAGGTCGACCGCAGCGAACGCGGCTTCCTTGTGCGGCTGGGTCACGTTGCAGCCCAGGAAGCCCAGCTTCGGGAGCATGCGGATCGCAGCGATCGCATCATCGGGACGCACGGCCAACGGGACATAGGCACCGTCGATGCCGTGGCGGCGGAACCAGTGGCCATGGAGCACCGGTGACAGCGAGTGCGTGATCGGCCACCCCATGACGCCCGCCACGCGTGCCGCCCCCGTCGTCAGCATCCCTGACCTCTCCCGATCAACCGTTCCCCGGTGGTGCCACGCCCGGCTGCCACCGTCGAGCCCCAGGCATCGGACGCTTCATCCGACGTCGGATATGAGTGACAGTGGAAGATCGATATCCGACGTCGGATGATGCTTCGGCTTGCTCCCGTCGGCGCGGCCGCGTAGCGATCGGTCCATCGGAACATCGATCGGACAGGCGGTTCTTCATGGCGATGACGATCGCGATCGCCAACCAGAAAGGCGGGGTCGCCAAGACCACCACCACCTTTCACCTCGGCCACGCGCTGGTCCGGCGGGGGCTGCGAGTCCTCCTCGTGGATGACGATCCTCAGGCCAGCCTCACCGTCTATGCCGGTCACGATCCGCGGACACTGGAGGCGAAGGACCTCACGCTCCACGCCCTCATGTTCGACCGGCAGGATGCGCGGTCGGTCATCATTCCTGGCGAGCCAGCCCTGTTGCCTGCCTCGATCCGGCTTGCATCAGCGGAAACCGAACTGACTGCAGCCTGGAACGGCGCAACGATCCTGCGCGACAAGCTGCAAACGGTCCTGTCCATGTTCGATGTCGTCCTCATCGACTGCTCACCGTCGCTGGGTCTTCTCACGGTGAACGCCTTGGCGGCAGCGAACCAGGTACTGGTGCCGGTCAAGACTGACTATCTGTCGATCATGGGCGTGTCACTCTTGTTTGATACAATCGACAGGATCCGCACGCGCCTGAATCCGGAGCTAGGCGTGCTCGGCCTGCTCCCGACAATCCACGACGCGCGCAACAGGCACGACAAGGAAGCATTGGACGAATTGATCGCTGCCATGGGGCGTCATCATCATGTCTTCGCGCCGGTGCGGCGCACCACCGCCTTCGACCGTGCTTCGGTGACGTCAGCCGTCGACGAGGTGAGGGCGGATGTCATTCGCGGAATCGAGGAGGTTGCCGATGCCATCGAGCGCCAGGTCCGCTAAGCCGGCGCGGCCGACGCTTCGCGATCGGCTTGCCGCGGACTCCCTGTTCAAGACGTCGGTCGATCTGCCGAAGATCGTCGAACTGGACTTGGCCACGATCGATCCCGATCCGGACCAGCCCCGGCGTCATTTCGACGAGCAGGCCATCGCGGAACTGGCCGGCTCGATCGACGTGCACGGACTGCTCCAGCCGATCCTGGTCCGCCGCAGCGAGACGCCGGGACGATGGGTCATCGTGGCAGGCGAACGTCGGTGGCGCGCGACGAGGTTCCTGGAGCGCCCGACCATCGCGGCGATCGTCAGCAACGGAGATCCGCTCGAAATTGCGTTGGTCGAGAACCTGCAGCGTGAGCAGCTCGGTCCATTCGAGGAGGCGGCCGCCGTGGAGCGGCTAATGCAGGACAAGGGCTGGACGCAGGACGAGGTGGGGAGGGCGGTCGGCAAGCGCCAGAACACCGTTTCGGCCCTCCTGTCGCTCTCGCGGCTGCCGGAACGCATTCGCGAGGAATATGCCGCGACTCCGGGCATTGGAAGATCCCTCCTGGTCGAACTGGCACAGGTCCAGGAGGAGGCAGAGCAGCTTCGCCTATGGGACCTGGCAAAGTCCGGACTCGCGACGGTCCGTCAGGTTCGTCTGGCGCGACGCAGCGAAGGGACCCAGAAGCCTCCGCTGCCAGCTGCGAAAGCAGATCGCCTCTCCGACACCGGCAGGCGATTGCTGGCCGACCTGGACCGCGTCGCTCCTGGCAAGCTGGACCCGTCGACCCGCGTCACCCTGCAGATGCTCTGGGAGAGGCTGGGCAGGATGCTTGCTGCCCAGCATGAAGAATCCGCGGCGTCGACGTCACGTCGCTGATGAGCCATGCAAGGTCGTCGTCGCGGGAACGAACGTTAGAGGAGGAGCAGATATGTCCTCTCGGTCGCTAGTCGAAGCTTCCCCGTCGGGCGAAGCCACTCACGCGTTCCAACTGTCTTCCAACCGCCTGCTGGCGACGCTGAACATGGATGAGCGGCAACTCCTTCTGCCGCGCAGCGAGCTTGTCGAGCTTGAAGCCCGTACGCTGCTCGTGGAAAGTGGCGACGACGTCGTCCATACCTACTTTCCGCTCTCCTCCACCATGATCTCCCTGGTCCTCGTCATGGAAGACGGCTCGGTTGCCGAGGCCGCGACGGTCGGGCGGGAGGGTGCCGTCGGAGGCATCATCAGCGGTGGGCATAAGCCTTCCTTTGCGCGGGCGCTGGTCCAACAGCCCGGCCGATGCATCAAGGTGGAGACGGCCTGTATCGAAGAGGCAAAAGCAGCTAGGCCTCGGCTCCATGACTTGTTCGCGCGCTATGCAGACATACTGCTTGCGCAAGTATTGCAATCTGTCGCTTGCAATGCACTTCATTCCCTCGATAAGCGCTGCTGCCGGTGGCTGCTACTGGCACGAGAACGAACCGGTAGCACTCGACTTGACATTACTCAGGAAGCTATCGCCCAGATGTTGGGTGTGCAACGGACAACAGTTACCCGAACGATCGGTCAACTTGCAGCTCGCGGCCTTGTCCGGCAATCCCGCGGCAAGATTACGATCCTCGACTTGCCGCAGCTCGAGGCTGCGGCGTGCGAGTGCTACGGTGCGGTGCGCCGGCATGCGGCCCGGGTGCTGCCTGAGATCTTGCGTCCCCAGGACAACTGACGGAGAACTTCTGCAAAATTGCATGTCCATCGATGTATATGTCGACATGAGCACGGACGGGCCCCGGCGTTCGTGCTTGGCTCTTGCAGATGGAGTGCCGTCCGGTTCTGCTCGGGCGGCCAGGCGGTGAGCTCCTCAGTTGAGGGGGAGGGGTCTGGTGCAGACAGCTGTTGCCGGTAGCAGTACCGCAGTTCTTCTCGTCGAAGACGACCCGGTCATCGCGCTGGATACCAGCATGACGCTGAAGGCCCTCGGCCTCACCCAGGTCGAGATCGCCGCCACGCTCGAGGAAGCGTTTGCCGCGCTCGAAAGGGTGACGCCGCACCTCGTCGTCATGGACATCGATCTTCGCGGTATCATGAGTTTTGGCCTGGCAGAACATCTGGCGCGCCAGAAGATCCCGTTCGTGTTCACCACGGGGTATGGTGAAGAGTTGCCACTGCCAGCCGAGTTCCTCGGACGACCCGTCGTCGGCAAGCCTTATGATCTCGAGGAGCTGCGGGTGGCTCTGGCGCCCTATCTCCAGACGGCTTCGCCCACCATGCCTGAGGATCGAAGCTTCTGAGGCGACAGTGCATTCGCACCACGCACATTCCGCTGAACGGATGAACATGCGAATCTGCTCCTGCCCATCTACAGGAGACAGTCGATGTCGAGCCAGCAATCCATCCACCCAGGTACCCGCATCGGGCACGTTCACCTGAAGGTCGCCAACCTGCAGCGCGCCCTCGACTTCTATTGCGGCGTGCTCGGCTTTCAGTTGATGCAGACTTATTGCGATCAGGCCGCCTTCATCTCGGCTGGCGGCTACCATCACCATATCGGGCTCAACACATGGGAAAGCCTCGGCGGCTCGCCTCCGCCGCGGGGGACGACAGGCCTGTTTCATACCGCCATCCTCTATCCGACCAGGGCTGCCCTGGCCGATGCGCTCCACCGGCTCATCCGCGCAGGCATTCCGCTGGACGGTGCCAGCGACCACGGCGTGAGCGAGGCGCTCTACCTTCGGGATCCGGACCAGAACGGCGTCGAACTCTACTGCGACCGACCTGAGGAGCTCTGGCCGCGCGAGCAGGACGGCAGGCTGCAGATGGTCACCGTTCGCCTCGACCTGGACGGGTTGATGGCGGAACTGGGCAAGTAGACGCAGCACTGGCGCACTCCGTGGCGTCTCGTGCGGCCGGCCCCGGGATGGCGGCGGTGCTTGAGCTGACTTCCGCCAGGATCCACGTACGGAATGCCGTGACCCCCGGGCGCTCGCGGCTCCGCTTGGGCGCGACCAGGAAGTAGGAGAATTGCGGCACCGACAGGGAAAGCTCGAACGGCTGCACCAGCCGCCCCGCCGCCAGGTCATCGGCAACGAGGCTGGTCGTGCTCAACGCGATGCCCTGGCCATCGATGGCCGCCTGGATGGCAAGCGCGCTCTGGTGGTAGTGGATACCGTGCAAGGCCTCGATGTCGCCCAGGCCCGCCGCCAGCAGCCACATCCGCCAGTCCGGCCAGACGTCTCCCTGCGCCCGCCAGCCCTCGTGGATCAGGGCGTGAAGCCGCAGGTCGGACGGTTCACGAAGGGGAGGGTCCCCCTGGGCCAGCCTGGGGCTGCAGACCGGGAACACCTCCTCCTCGAAGAGCCGGTCGACCCGTAGACCGGGATAGACGCCACTACCGAAGCGGATGGCCACATCGACCTCGTCGCGCGTGAGGTCGACTAGTCGGTCGTTCGCATCCACGTGCACATCCAACCCAGGATGCTCGGCGCGGAAGCGGTGCAGCCTCGGCACGAGCCACTTGGCGGCAAACGAGTAGCTCGTGCTGATCTTGAAGGCGGGCCTCTTCGCGCCTGCCACAACCCGCTCCATGGCCTCCGCCAGGCCCGTCATCGCCTCCTCGACAGCGGCCAGCAGGATCGAGCCGGCACTGCTCAGACGGACCGAGCGGCTGGTGCGCAGGAAGAGCCGGACGCCGAGCTGGTCCTCCAGGCTGCGAATCTGTGCACTGACAGCAGCCGGCGTGACATGCAGTTCCTCGGCAGCGCGCGTGAAGTTCAGATGGCGGGCAGCGATCTCGAATGTACGCAGCGTATTCAGTGCCGGGATGCGTCGGGCCATCTACGATCATCAACTTCCCTTTGAAGATTCTGCAAGAAGGCTTCGCTGGGAAGACCTCACGTTTCCCCGCATAACCTTCATGGTCCAGGGCAGCGTCATCAAATGGAGGTTGAAGATATGCTGATCATCGCCAGATCGTCCAGGTCTCCTGCAGCAACAGGCGTTCTCGCACTAGGCAGCAAGATCGGGCGTGCTTTCGCCCGCTTCTGCGCCTATGTGCAGACCCGGCAGACCAACGCGCTTTTCGACCTGACCGAGCACCAGCTGCGCGACATCGGCGCGGATGCAGAAACCGTCGCGCATGTGGTGGAAACGCGTACACTGAACTCCTTCCGCGGCCCGGGAGGACGGATATGGGTCCAGCTGATGCATCGTGGCCCCGGCACCTGACTTGCCCGCGAAGACATCAAACGTCCTGGGGATCGTGCTGGTCATCGGCGCCTACTTCCTGTTCGCCGTGCAGGACGCCCTCATCAAGCTGCTGGTGACGGACGTCTCGGTGCCGCAGATCCTGTTCGTGCGCAGCGTCGTGATCCTGCTGTTCTGCATGCTCGTCGACCGCCGATGCGTGGAACGATCCATCCATTCGGCGGTCAAGATGGCGATGCTCGGGCGTGGCCTGGTCCTGTTCGGTGCCTGGCTCTTCTACTACTCTTCGGCACGCTCGCTGCAGCTGGCCGAGATGATGACGATCTACTTCGCCTCGCCACTCATCGTCGTTCTCCTGGCCGTGCCGCTACTGGGCGAGAAGGTGTCGACCAGCCGCTGGGCGGCGATCGCGGTCGGCTTTGCCGGCGTGGTCCTTGCCTGCCGGCCCACTGAGCTCGACCAGCCAGTCCCCATTCTGATGGCACTCGCTGCGGCGGTGCTCTGGGCCTATGGCATCATCCTGATCCGAAGCCTGGCGAACGCAGAGAGCACGTTCATGCAAATGTTCCTGACCAGCAGCGTCTTCCTGGTCGGCTGCGGCCTGAGCCTGCCCTGGCTATGGGTGACGCCCAGCGGGATGGAGGCGCTGCTGCTCCTTCTGGTGGGCCTATTGGCCGCAGGCGCGCAGTTCATGCTCTACGAGGGCATGAAGCATGCACCGGCCTCGGTCGCAGCACCGCTCGAGTTCACCGCCCTGATCTGGGCCTTCGGCCTGGGCTTCCTGATCTGGGGCGATGTTCCTGTCCTGGCCGTCTTCGCCGGCGCAGCACTCATCATGCTGAGCGAGCTCATGGTGATCACCAGCGAGATCCGGCGCACGCGCAGCGGCAAGACCGCTGTCGGTCGTGCGATCTAGCGGGCCACGTAGTTCGGCGAGTTGCTGAGATGGAGTCGCGGAGCTGCGAGCGTGGCCGGCAGATTGTCCGTCCACTCGTTCCACACCCCGCTTCCCAGGGAGAACGTGCGAAACGAGATGCTGACCTTCCCGCTCGTTCCGGAGCCGGCGATCGACAGGAAATCCTTCGAGTAGCCCCGACCGCCCAGCACGATCCTGGAATCGCCGGTGATCTGGTTCCGGGCGAACCGGATTCCGAGGATCTTGCGCCCTGTCAGGGTAAGCCGTGAGTTGCGCTCGCACGACAGCAGCGTCCTGCCCAGCACCGCGAGCTGCCGCTCGCAGCTCCTCGAGTTCTGGTTGTTGTTCGCGATGCGAAGAACATGGGTGAAGCGGGCGAAGCTGTTGCGGTCGATGAACAGGCGGTCGACGTTGCGCGCAAGGATGGCAGTGGGACTGTTGCTGCCGCTGAAAAGGTTGTCGGAGATGATGACATTGCCGACGGTGCGATCCACATAGGTGCCGCCTGCCTTGGTGTCAGGTTCCTGGCCGACGTCGATGCACAAGTATCCGCAGATCCGGAAGACATTCTCGTCGACCAGGAGGTTGCGGGCCTTCTCCTTCAGCGAGATCGCGTGGTTGAAGTAGCCGTCGAACAGGTTCTTGCGCGCGACCAGCGTCCGGGTGCCATGGATGCGCAGTCCATAATCCGTGCGGACCTTGCCGATCCCGCCTGCTTCGCTCACGAGCAGCTTGTTGCGGAAGACATTGTCCTCGACCAGGACCTGCTCGATGTCGGTCTCGTTCTTGCCGTAGAACAGCAGGCCAAAATTGGTATTCTGCAGGAAATAGTTGCGGCTGAACGCAAGATGGTGGCCGCTGAGCACCTCGATCCCGCTGGCATAGGCGGATGCTTCCGTTGCAAACGCGATGCCGCGCACGCGCAGATAGGCCGAATTGACGATCTTCAGTTCAGTGTTCTTGAACACTGTCCGGCCGGAGCCGATGAGCTGGTGATTGCTCACCACGATCGGCTGTTCGGCATCAATGCGGATCGGGCGGCTGGCGGTCCCTAGCAAGGAGATGGTGGCGCTCGGGTAATTCCCGGGCAGCAGGATCACCCGGTCTCCTGGGCGGATCTCCGCCAGGAGTGCCCGGAACGCCTTCGGGCTCGCGCGGCTGCGCCCCGTCCCGGATCCCGAGGGACTGGCATACAGCTTTCGCAGTGGCGTTTGGGTCCAGTCGATGCTCTGCAGGACGATAGGGTCGGCCTCCAACGGGGGAGGGGAGGCCGATGACGCGGGAGTTGCAGCGAACATCGGCAGCGCGAATGCCAGGAGCCAGCCCAACAGGCCACGGTGATCCATGATGACTCTGGCCCTCGGTCATTCTCCTCCGTCCGCATCGTTGGACAGAGTTCTGTCGAGGTAGGCTATGTTGCCGTTCCGAACGCAGCAACGTGGTTTCCGGACGCACGAGAATGATCATAGGGAAGACACGGCAGTGCTGCCCTCAATCATTGATTCCCGTGCAGCTGCGATGTGCCTCGCAGTCATGGGTGAGGTCCTTGCCGGTACAGTTGCCGCTTTTCAGGCTGAACCCGATCGGGATGTCACGGTAGAGCGCCGGAGGCGCGAACGTTGCGGGAGTGCCTTCCGTCCAGCTGTTGAAGTCGGCGCCGTTCTGGATGAACGGACGCAAGCAGATCTCGATCGGGCTCGTGTTCGCGGCGTTCTTGATCGACAGGAAATCGCCGGGATAGCCACGGCCGGCCATGATGAACTGAATGCCACCGCTGATCTTGTTTCCATCGAACAGCACCCCGCTGTTCTTTCGGCCGATCTGCGTCAGCCGGGAGCGGACTTCGCAGCCCCCGAGCTTCCGACCGACCAGGTACAGCTGGCGCTCGCAGCTTTTCGAGTTCCGATCGTTACTGGCCATGCGCAGCGGCTCGGTGATGCCGCTGAATTGGTTGCCGATAATAAAGATGCGTTCCACGTTGCGCGCGAACACGCCCATCGAGCCATCCTGCAGACCGCTGAAGCTGTTCGAGCGGATCACCACGTTGGCGACCTTGCGATCGGTGCTGCCACCGGGATGCGTGGTATCCGGTTCCTGCCCGCCCTCCACGCAGACAAGTCCGCAGATCCTGAAGCTGTTCCGCTCGATCAGGACATCGCGGACAATCTCCTTGAGCGACACGGAATGGTTGAAGTAGCCGTCGAAATGATTGTTCCGCACGACCATGGTCCGGGTGCGATGCACCCGTTGCCCATAGTCCATGCGCACGCCCCCGACCCCTCCAGCCTCGCTGCCGACGATCATGTTGCGGAACACATTGTTTTCGAGCAGCACCTGGCTGACATCGCCGCCGCTCGCGGCCCCTAGAAGCACTCCATAGTTGGTCTGCTGGAAGAAGTAGTTCCTCGTGAAGGCCAGGTGATCGCTGTTCGTCGCGGTGATCCCGCTGCCGCCTCTGCTCGGGTCGACCTCGAAGGACAGGCCCGTGATCCGCAGGTAGGAAGAAGCATCGATCTGCAGGCTGCTGTTCCGGAATACCGCCTTCCTTGATGTCGCCACCTGATGCCCCGTGCCAGCAACCACCGGATGTTCGGCCTCGATCCGGATGGGTCGAAGCGCGGTACCGTGCGCGGTAACCTTGGCGCTCGGATAGGTGCCCGCCAGAAGGATGATCCGGTCGCCCGGTTTCAGGCCCGGCAGCAGCCTGCCCAGCGCTCGCGGCGAACTACGGCTCTGGCCGGTCCCGCCACCATTCGGGTCGGCATAGAATGTGCGAAGCGGGGTTTTGAACCAGTCCACGCTCGCATAAGCGATGGGCGCTGGCGTCATCACGGGCGCGGTCGCAGCCATGGCGCCTGGAACTGCAGAGCCCAGAAGCACCGCCGCCGCCAGAACCCATCCGATCATCATGTTCAACTCTCTCGTGCGCCGTCGGCCGCTGAACGTCGAACAGTAGTGCTAGGTCATCCCGGTGGGATCGCAAGCTCCGCGTTTGCGTCCATGTTGCGCTGCCGCTCGATCGTGCCGCCCAGGGCCTCCATCAACGCCCGGCACTTCAGGCGTACTTCCGCGAGTTCCTCCATGGGGTCGGAGAGATCGATGATGGCACCACCGGCGCCGATCCGGACCTGCCCTCGGTGGCAGACGGCCGTACGGATCGTGATCGACAGGTCGACGCTGCCATCCAGCCCGACATAGCCGATGGCGCCCGAGTAGATCCCGCGAGGTCCCCCCTCGAGCCCGTCCAGGATTTCCATGGTCCGCAGCTTGGGCGCGCCCGTCATCGATCCGCCCGGGAACGCCGCCTGGATGCAGTCGATCGGCGAAATGCCGTCCGCCAGCTTGCCCCGGATCGTCGAGACCATCTGGTGGACGGTCGCATAGCTCTCGATGGCGAAAAGGTCGGGGACGTGCACGCTGCCAACCTCGCAGACGCGTCCCAGGTCGTTGCGCAGCAGATCGACGATCATCAGGTGCTCCGACCGGTCCTTCACGCTCGACCGGAGCCGTTCGGCCAGGGCTGCATCCTCCTGCTGATCCTGGCCACGGCCGATCGTGCCCTTGATCGGCCGTGCCTCCACGACGCGATCATGCCCGATCTTGAGGAAGCGTTCTGGTGACGACGACAGTACCGACAGCTCGCCAAAGCGCAGGAAGGCGGCGAACGGCGCGGGATTGCCTGCGCGCAGGCGCCGATAGGCTGGAAAAGGATCGACGCTGCCATGGGCGACGAACTGGTTGGTCAGGCAGACCTCGTAGCTCTCGCCGCGCCGGATCGCCTCCTTGGCCAGTCGGATCCGCCGCAGATAGGCTCGATCGTCCAGCCTTGGAGCGAAGAAGAGCGGCAATGCGGGAGGCGGGGGAGGGGCCAGGTCAGGGGCCGTCGCCAGCCCCTCGATCGTGTCGGCAAACCACTTCTCCACCCTGGCCCCTTGAACAGCCAAGTCCAACGCCACGAGCACGATCCGGCGATCCAGGTGATCGAAGGCGACGATCCGGTCCGCCAACAGGAACTGCGCATCGGGCAAGTCGCTATGGTGCGGTGCAAAGGCGCCGGCGCTCGCCTTCAGTTCATAGCCGAAATAGCCGACCCAGCCCGGGAGGAAGGGCACGTCGAGCCCGGCTGGCCTTGCCATTCCGCGCTGCGCCAGCCACCGGGCGAGGGCAGCAAAGATAGTTCCGTCCTCAACTTCCAGATTGCGCGCGATGCCTTCCTGCACGGAGCATGAAATCAGTTCCGCCCATGGACCTGACGCATCGCCCATGAACGACCACTGCGAATGGCACGAATCATCGGCAGCACTGTCCAGCCAGAACGCATGTTCCGCTGTGCCAAATAGCGCGGCGAAGGCCCGCTCGGGCTCGGCAAAGCAGTCGATCGTGCGGCTGAAGATGCGGAACTCGCTGGTGCGCTGGGCCCCGTCTGGTTTGGGCGCTTTCAGCGGTACCGGCCCGAGGCGGGAAGGCCGCGCGTCCACGAGTTCCAGGAAGTTGCGAACCAGTCGGCCGCCATGCTCGCTCGAGATGGACTCCGGGTGGAACTGCACGCCAAACAGGGGGCGCTGCCGGTGCCGGAGCGCCATGATCACGCCGTCCTCCGTCCAGGCCGTCGCCTTCAGCGCCGGGCCGGGATCGGTCACGAGGAGAGAGTGGTAGCGGACCGCCTGGAAGTCCTGCGGCAACCCGACGAAGAGTCCGGTGCCTGTGTGGATGATGCGGCTGGGCCGCCCGTGCATGACGGCGGGAGCGTAGTCGATCCGGCCACCCAGATGCGCGGCAATGCCCTGGTGGCCCAGGCAGACGCCCAGGATCGGTCGGTCGAAGAACCGGATCAAGGCGCCGCCGATGCCGAAATCGCTCTCGACATCCGGCCGACCGGGGCCGGGCGAGATGATGATGGCATCAGGATCGATCGCCAGCACCTCGGCCATCGTCACCTCATCGTTCTTCACGACGAGCGGCGGGCAGCCGCAGACCTCGCCCACCAGCTGGGCGAGGTTGAAGGTGAAGCTGTCATAGTTGTCGACGAGCAGGATGCGCATCTTTGGTCCGGTTGAAGGCCAGCCGCCGCAGCGTTGACCAGCCAGAGCCGTCGGCACAAGGGGTCCGCTGCGCCCATGTCGCATCTACGATGACCCGGCACCTCTCGGATCGGCCAGAACGCTGTGGTACGCCTCGCCCAAGGGTGCTGCGACGGCCGGCCGGCCGGCGGACCAAGGCAGATTCGAGGAGCCTCGCATGTCGTTGCCGAACCAGCCGTCCCGCCGCGAGGTTCTGAAGCTCGCAGCCGGGTTGCCGATCGTCGGCCTGCTGGCTGGCTGGCCAGGACCATCGCTCGCCCAGTCGGTGGAAGACGATCATCTGATGAAGCCCGGCCAGTTCAGCTGGCATCCCGACCGCTCGCCGGAAGGACCGGTCGCGATCATCGTGTCAATCCCGGACCAGCTGGTTTCCGTCTATCGCAACGGGATCCGCATCGGCGTCTCGACCTGCTCAACCGGGCGCCCCGGCCATGCAACGCCCACCGGCGTCTTCACCATCCTGCAGAAGCAGACGGAGCACCGTTCCAACATCTACGACGGCGCGTCCATGCCGGACATGGAGCGCCTGACCTGGAGCGGGATTGCCCTGCACGTGGGCGGGCTACCGGGCTACCCCAGCTCTCATGGCTGCGTGCATCTGCCCCATGCATTCTCCGACAAGCTCTACGCCATCACCCATGTCGGCACGGCCGTGATCATCGCGGACGAGGCGAGCGCGCCGAACGAGATCGTGCATCCCGGCTTGGTGCTGTCGACCGCGGCCGAGGCGGAGATCGACCAGGTCCTGAAAGGGATTGGCAGCCGTTCCCTGCCACCGGTGGACGGAAGTGCAGCCCCTGTCGAGCCGGTCTCGATCCTGGTGTCCGGGGCCGACCGGCGGTTCGTCATTCTGGCCGGCGGCGACACGGTGGCGCAGGGTCCGGTCACCATCGTCGATCCCACCAAGCCGCTGGGCTCGCATGTCCTGATCTTTTCACACGTGACGGGCGACAGCTTGGCCTGGCAGGCCATCTCACACAGCTCGGATGGCGGGATTCACCCCGACCAGCCGGCTACCGCGATCCTGCCGAGGATCCAGGTCGATGCCGATGCACGACAGGCAATCGCGGAGCACCTGCACCCCGGTGCCCTCCTGATCACGACGGACCTGCCGCTCACGCCGGACCGGCAGAGCGGCAAGGACTTGGTCGTGATCTCGTCGCAGGACGCGTGAGCGGTCAGTTCTGTGGCGTTGGCCGCATGACGCCGTTCGTGTCCCGCCGGAGCGGCGCCGGCTGCTTTGGCAGCGGTGCGCCTGGTGCCTGCGCGATCGTTACTCCATGCGGCCAATCGGCCGGCGCGATCGCCACGTAGCGGGCGTACCCACCGGTTCCGCCCTCTGGCTTGGCGAAGCCGATCGTGACCAGGGCACCAGTTGGCGGAACCTGATCCAGGTTCGTCACGCCCTCGGCCTGGGTGAAGTGGTTGTGCAGTAGCCAGGCTTCGCCTTCGAGCGTGGGCGTGGCGTCGGTGTCGAGCGGTTCGTGGCCATGGAACAGGATCTTGCGCTCGAGGTGGAGAAACTTCAGGGCGTCAAGCCCGACACCGGGGAAGGGCTTGTCGTTGAAATGGGCGATGTCCTGCCACTTCTTCGACCAGTCCGACCGTACGAACACGACCGCGCCTTCCGGAATGCGTCCATGCTGAGTCTCGAAGGCCTCGATGTCGCTGACCTGCAGCGCGTAGCCCGGGTCCTTTTGGACCTGCGGGGACATGTCGATGACGACGAGCGGCCGGACGGCGAACGTCGGCGGCAGGTCGCTGATGGTGGCACCATACTCGTTCCAGTGGGCCGGCGGATCGAGCTGCGTTCCGTACTGGTCAGTTGGCAGCGCATAGGCGGATGCCACGAAGCCGTGCTTTTCGTAGGTGTAGACGTCGCCCTTGGCGACGTAGCCAGGAATATCCTTGCCGGCCACGGCTGCCTTGAACTCGGCATTGCCGAAGCCTGGCCAGACGGGCTGGACCGGCTGGAAGGCGTGGGTCAGATCGATATATTTGGCGGTCTTGAGCTGCTGCTCGTAGACGCTCCACAGGCCCATGTCGGCTGCGTCGGCCGGTGCAGCCAGCAAAAGGCAGAGCGCTGCGCCGGCAGCGAAGTTCCTGAACATGGCGATCTTCCCGCTTGGTGGAGCGACTAGGCTCCACATCAGGCAAGAGGAACGCAAGCCGTTCCAGTGCTCAGCTGGATACCAACCTCCTGGGCCTACTGCACCTCGGTGTTCGGCGGTGCCAGCTGGTAGGTCCGGCACTTCTCGACATGGGCTACGCCCTCGATCCCGCGCAGCTTGCTCAATGCCTGCGGGTCGTCGACGGAGCCGGACACCGTGCCCACCATCGACATCTGGTTCTCCACATGCAGTCCCGCCTTCACCATTGCCTGCAGGACCCGCGGAAAATCATCCAGCTTGGCCTCGTCCACCGAGACCACCACGCTCAGCTTACCCACTCGACGCCCCATGAAATGCCCAATCGGTATATGGCGTCCTCATCGACAATGATAATGTGCACCGCTTCGCTATGCGCGGCAAGTCGTAGCCCGTTCTTCCGGCTCACGAGGACCATGAGAACATAACGTGAACATTCAAGAACGACCGACGGATGACGCCCCGTTGCTTCATTTCCGTCACCAGGAACTATCGGCCATGTCATGCTGAAGTAGAATTACCTCAACAACAGCTCCATCTAAAGTGCGCGAAAGATCACCCGCAGGACGGTGATGTTCTCTCGCTGCACCCTGCAGGGCACCGTTCCGCCTGAAGCGCGGAAGGCGCCTGGTCTCAGCCCGGTGCCTGGATGAGGCCTGCGCCCACGTCTCGCGCCGGCTGGTCGAGCCGCAAGGCTCCCTGGACGAGCCGCGCCCACAGGACCTGGCCACGTGCCGTGGCATCGGCCTCCGCGAACAGCGCGGCGATCCCGGCCACGTGTGGCGTGGCCATGCTGGTGCCGTTGATCGTGTTGTAGAGCGAGCCCGGCCAGGCAGAGTGAACGGCCACGCCTGGGGCAGCGATGTCGATCTGGCCACCCTGCGAGTTCAGCCCGGCACAGGAGAACCAGGCGACCCGCAGGTCCTGGTCGACCGCCGCTACCGCCATGATCGACAGGCAGTTCGCAGGATGGCTGACCGGGCTGATCCGGTCCGGACGGTGGCTGTTGTTGCCGGCGGCCGCGACGATCAGCGAACCCGCCCGGAGCGCCCGCCTGCCGACCTGCTCGAACACCGCCGATGGCGTGGCGCCCGGTCCAACCGGTGCACCCAGGGACATGGAGATCACCGCGCAGCCATTGGCGACCGCCCAGTCGATCCCAGCCAGGATGCTGCCGTCCGAGCCGCTGCCGAGATTGCTCAGCACCTTCCCGGCCAGGATGGTGGCTTCCCCGGCAATGCCATAGCGCGGCAGCCGCTGCGGCTTGAGCGGGCCGCAGGCCGTACCGATGCAGTGGGTGCCGTGGCCATTCCCGTCCTGGACCTCCTCGCCGGTGACGAAGCTGCGCGCGTCGATCGCGCGCCCTTCGAAATCCGGGTGGTCGAGGCCGACGCCGGTATCAAGGACGGCGACCTTGATGCCCTGGCCGGTCCAGCGCGAGCCTGCTACCCGGACAGCCTGCAGACCCCAGGTCAATTCGCTCTCGACCGCCTGGTGTGGCACAGCGCCGGGCATTCGGCCGTCACCGATCAGCCGGTCGAGCACGGCGTTCACGCCATCCCGGTAGCCGCGCAGATAATCGATGGAATGCGCCGCTCCGCTCTCTGAGGGCAGGGAAGGGACCGGGGCTGGGATTCCGATCCCGCCGGTCTGCGACGCATACACGATCCGCTCGGGCTCCACGGCCAGGATGCCGCCATCCGTGCCAACCGAGTTCAGCGCGTGCAGCCGGTCCGGCGAAGAAGCGACCACCGCCACCTGAAGCTCGTCGAACACGACACCATCGGCCTCGGCGAAGGCGGCCGCCGTCGCACGTTCGCGATAGTCATGGGAATGGGCGACCTTCAACCCGGCGACGCTCTTCAACGCGGAGATGCCGGTCTTGGTATCGTCCTCAGGCAGCAGCACGAGATAGCGGCCGGTCTGCCCCGGCACGCTCGACTGGACTTCGTAGGGAGCCTCTGTCCTGGCTGACCGGCGGGTTCCTGACCTTGCCAACCTCTGCTCCTTCAGGTCACGGCGTCGACATTGCGGCGGTGAACTGGCTCATAGGCCGCGAAATAACTGATGGCCCCACGATCGAGATCCGTGCGGACGAAGCTTCGCAGATCCTGCTTCGCAAGCGCCGGCTCGCCCTTGCAGCGCAACAGCTTGGCAACGTAGTTGCGTGTCGCCGTGGTGAGTTCCGGGCCATAGCCGCCACGCTCGATCACGTCGAGCGCGCCGTGGTTGGGCAGGATCCGCCGGATCGGCCAAGCTTCCATCCGCTCCAGGCCCCTCAGGTGGATGGCCAATCGATCGGCCTCCACCACGTAGGTGACGGTGTCTTCCAAGGCATCGCCGGCAAAGAGAAGGCCACGGTCGGGCAGGAACAACACCGTACCGTCCAGGCTGTGGATATCGACATGACGCAGTTCGACGCAAAGGCTGCCGACCGTCAGTTCCAGGCCGTTCTGGTAGGTCCGGGTCGGCATCACCAGCGGCCGGATCGGCGGGTCACCTTCTTCCAGTTGCCGGCGGTGGGCCTGCATCGCCTCGGCCGTCAGGGTGTGCGCGATGATCTCGCAGTCGTCGAACACCTCGTTGCCGGCCACATGGTCGACATGCCAATGGCTCAACACCACTTGGATCCTGCGGATCCCAGCCTCGGTCAGGGTCCGCCGGATGATGCGCGCGTGCTGCAGCGAGATATGAGTATCGTAGACCAGAGCCTGGTCGCCATCGACCAGCGCGTAAGTGCAGACGCCGAGCGAAAAGGCGCCATCGTCCAGCCAGTTCGGCTTGTCCGAGTGGAGCCGCATGCCCTCGATCCGGCCATCATAGAAGGCGATGACGTTCGCCGCCGGCTGAAACACCCGCATCGTCGATCCGAGCTGCTGCAGGCTCATCGTCATCCTCCGTCGCACCTGCGTCATTTGGTGTGCATGGAGGAAAATCCCAGGTTCCGGATCCCGCCATCATCGCGCGGTTCGAGTGGAGGCAGTGTTGGAAGATCGACGGCTTGGCCGAAACCTGCAGATCATCCGGCTGAGGCGGCTGGTCCTTGATCTCGCGATCGGCGTGTTCGACGAGGAGCATGGCCGCACGCAGCCAGTCGAGATCGAGGTGGAAGCCTGGCGGGAAGCCGGCCCCTTCACGAGTGGCCGCTACGAGGACTGCCTCGACTATCACCGCCTGTTCACCCACCTGACCGAGGTCTGGCCCAGGCG